>JBBSSF010000024.1:0-15355 GCA_038242345.1 Hyphomicrobiales bacterium | reverse complement strand
GCCGGCCCGGCCCAGCTGGAAATGAACTTCCGCCATGGCGATCCGCTGGAGATCGCCGACCAGGCCTTCCTGTTCAAGCGCACCGTGCGCCAGGCCGCCATGCGGCACCAGATGTACGCCACCTTCATGGCCCAGCCGCACATGAACGAGCCCGGCTCGGCCATGCACGTGCACCAGTCCATCGTGCGCGAGAGCGATGGCAGCAACATCTTCGTCGACACCAATGGCAGCGACAGCCGGGCGCTGCTCACCTACATCTCCGGCCTCCAGCGCCACATTCCCTCGGCCATGCCGCTGTTCGCGCCGAACGTGAACTCCTATCGCCGCATTCGGCTGGAATCCGACGCCCCGATCAATGTCCACTGGGGCCGCGACAACCGAACCTGCGGCCTGCGCGTGCCCGACAGCCCGCCCGCTGCCCGGCGCGTCGAGAACCGGGTGATCGGCGCCGATTCCAACCCCTATCTGGCCATCGCGGCGACGCTGGCCTGCGGCCTCGTCGGGCTGGAGGAGGACATGGATCCGGAGCCGGTCATCACCTTCGATGCCCACACCCTCCCCTTCTCCCTGCCGCGCCACATCCAGGATGCGCTGGAGATGCTGTCGCGCTCCCAGCCGCTGCGGCGCATCCTCGGGCCCCGCTTCGTCGACGCTTTCGTGGAAGTGAAGACCCTCGAATGGGGCCTCTACAACCGGGTCATCTCGTCCTGGGAACGGGAATATCTGCTTCTCAACGTGTGATACCAGCCGCACGAAGTGCTGACCGCACCTTGGCGCCTGAAGCGCAGAAGATTTCTCATATGCCCCAAGGGCATGAGAAATCTGCATCGGAATACCAAAGAGTCCTCTTCGAGGATCTTTGGTATGAAAGCCGGCGCGGGACGTGCCCCCCGGGCAGCCGGGGCCGGGCCGGCGCCGGGACAGACGCCCGGCCGGTCTCGCCCGCAGGGCGGGTTGACCCGGCCGGCTGCCGGGACCATCTCGGGCGGATCCGTCCCCTGCCCCGTCCGGAGCCCGCATGCGTTTCCTGATCGTCACCCTGCTCGGCACCGTCCCGGTCTTCCTGATCCTCCGCCTCGCCCTTGACCGCGGTCTGGCCACGGCCTGGCCCTGGCGCGACCGGCTGGCCGCCGAGCTGGCCACGCTGCCGCCGCGCGCCCGGTTGATGACGCGCTCCCTGGTGCGGCAGCGGCCGGATCCGGTTCCGGTGCTGGCGGCCGCCCTCGTCATCGCCCTGGTGGTCGGTCTCGGCGTCGATGCGCTGCATGCCGATGATCCCGGCGACCCGCTGTTCGGCAGCTTCGACCGGATGGTGAGTGCATGGATGCAGGCCGGACGCTCGCCGGTCCTCGACCCGGTGGTGATCGGCCTCACCTCCTTCGGCGACGCGCCGGTGATGATCGCCGCCACCATCGCCCTCGTGGCGACGCTGGCGGCGATGCGCCAGCTGCGGCTGGCGATCGGCGTCGCCGTCACCATGCTGGCCGCCCGGCTGCTGGTGGCCGGCCTCAAGCCGCTGATCGGCATCCCGCGGCCGAGCGACCTCTATAGCGGCGTGGAGGCCTTCAGCTTCCCCTCGGCCCACGCGACGATGACCACCACCTGCGCCGGACTGCTGTTCGTGCTGGTGCGCCCGGGCGGAGGCGGACGCAGCGCCGTCCGCGCCGGCCTGGCGCTGCTGATCGCCGCCATGATCGCCAGCCGCCTGCTCCTCGGCGCCCACTGGCCGAGCGACGTGCTCGCCGGATTCCTGGTCGGGCTGGTCTTTGCCGCCGCCTTCGGCCTCGCCTACGGCCCCTTCGTGCAGGAGAGCCGCAGCCTCGACCGGGCGTTGGTGGCCACCCTGCTGGCAGCACTCATCTTCGGTTGTGTCCGGCTGGCACTGCAGATGCCGGCTGTCCTCGGCTTCTATGTGCCGGCCGCATGACGATTCCACGCGACACCCAAGCGAAAAACGCGCCGATTCCGGGCGAGACCAGCATTTTCCATAAGCCGGCTATGCCGTGGCGGCATGTCGATTTCGCATGACCCCGTCCGGGAAAGCGCCTATATGTCTGGCGTCGGGGCGCTCTCCATGAAAACTGGACGGGCGGGCCCGGCGTCTCTCGAACGGTTCGGCTTTGGCCCGCCCGGCAAGGACGGGTTCCGCATCGAAAGGACGATCATGGATCGGACGACCACAGCACGACGGGCGACGGGGATGCCCGGCTGATGGACCTGATCCTCTTCGACTGCGACGGAACCCTCGTGGACAGCCAGAACGTGATCGTGTCGACGATGACCGCCGCCTTTGAGCGGCAGGGTCTGGTCCCGCCATCGCGCGACGCGGTGCTCGGGATCGTCGGTCTGTCGTTGCCGATCGCGATCTCCTCCCTGGCACCCGACCTCGACGAGCCGGAGCTTTCGGAGGTCGTTGCGTCCTACAAGGAAACCTATTTCAACCTGCGGCGCGATCCCTCGATGAGCGCGCCCCTCTATCCCGGCATCCGCACCGCGCTTGAGGTGCTCGCCAGCCGGCCGGATACGCTGATCGGCATCGTCACCGGTAAGTCCCGCCGGGGTCTGGATGCCATTCTGGCGCTTCATGGACTGGAGGATTTCTTCTCCACGCTCCAGACGGCCGATGACGCTCCGTCCAAGCCCGATCCGACGATGGTCCTCCAGGCGCTCGCCGAAACCGGCGGCACGCCTGAATGCACCGTCGTGATCGGCGATACCGGGTTCGACATGGCCATGGCGCGGGCAGCAGGGGCTGCGGCGCTGGGTGTGCCGTGGGGCTACCACGACGCCGACCGCCTGTTCTCGGCCGGTGCCCAGGGGATCGTTTCGGGCCATGAAGATCTCGTGCCCTGGATCGAGCGGCTGCTCAGCGCGTCGCGGGTTTCCTGAATGTTAAGAACGCGGGTCCACTCTCCTGAGGATCCGCCCGTCCGCCGCCGCCCGGATCGCTCCCCGTCGAGGGGCCCGCTTTCCGGATACGGCTTTCCGTTCCTGTCGGCTCATCCATGCAGGACAGGGACTGCCTCCCGATCAGGGAAAAGACCGTATCATGTCGGAGTCTGTTCACTCTTTCCTGCCGCTTAACGTGGCCATCGCCGCCAACCGCCTGGTTCTGGACGCATCGGCCGTCATCGCCCTGCGTCTGATGCGCATCGCGGAAGGAGGCTCCGACGCCGTTCACGAGGCCGAGCGCATGGTATCGGAGAAGGGTCCGTCCTTCGCCCGGGCCGGTGTCCAGGCCGCCGATACGGCCATGAAAATGCTCAACCAGCCGGCCATGGTCATGGATCCCATGACCTTCTCCATGCGCGTTGCCGAAACCTGGATCGACTCCGTCGGCAGCGTCGCCCGCTCCAACGTCAACCGGCTGACGCGCGCCTGATCTTCCGGGTCGCGGGCCGTCGGGTCCGCCCTCCTCCCGGTCCGGGCCGCCCCCTTGGGCGGATGACGGCCCGCGGGAGTTCCGGCGCCGGACAGGCCGCCCGCGCGGGAAGCCGGGCAGCGACACAAAATGGTTCAGGGGCGCTCCGGTTGCCGAAGCGCCCCTTTTCAATTCTGCCCCCGGGCCCTCTCCCCGTCCGCGCTCCCCCCGGCTAACCCCCGGCTGCCAGCGCGCACGGGCGCGGATCCGGCCCGGCGAGCCAGATCCGAAAGGTCCTTGAAAAGGATCCCCTGGCAGTCCGGTGCGGTATTCTCATACCAAAGATCCTTGAAAAGGACTCTTTGGTATTCCGATGCAGGTTTTCCATGCCTTTGGGGCATATGGAAAATCTGCTGATCTTCAGGCGCGTGGGCGCGGTCCGCACTTCGTGCGGCTGGTATCAGACGCCGGGGGACGCCGGCGCCCCGGTTGCGGTCATCTCCCGGCGCCAGTCCGAGGGGGAGCGGCCAGTCCAGCGCCGGAAACTGCGCACGAACGCGCTGTGGGAGGCATAGGACAGGGCAAGGGCGATGTCGCCGACGGCGAGGTCGGTCAGCGCCAGCAGCTCGCAGGCCATGACATAGCGCACCGCATCGCGTTCCCGGGCGTAGCTCGTCCCCTCCTCGGCCAGCCGCCGGCCAAGGGAGCGCTCCGACAGCGCCAGATGCCGGGCCGCGTCGGCAAGCGTCGCCTCGTCCAGGCTGAGGGCCACCCGCAGGAAGCGGCGGACCCGTTCCGCCACCGGCTGGCGGCCGGGCGCCATCCGGCTGGCAAGCGTTGCCTGAAGGGCGGCCCGCCGCACCGGATCCGCGCCGGGATTGACCGCCGACAGGGCGGTGCGCGGAAGCAGGAGGCCGCTGAGGGGCTGGTTGAAGCGCACCTCGGTCTTCAGCGCCCGCTCGAAGGCGCGCGGATCCGCCGGCGCCCGGCAGGAGAAATGTGCTTCCACCGGCGCGACCGTCCCGCCCGAAAGCGCCTGCACGATGCGGCTCGCCACCGCCACCACGACGGCGTGGAACTGGTCGAGGCCGGGCGCGGAGCGGTCATAGACGCCGAGGCCGAACAGCACCCAGTCCCCCATCGGCAGCAGATAGGCACACGCTGCCTGGGAGAGCCCGCCATGCACCCGCACATAATCGGCAAGCGCCTCGCCGAGGGTCGGCGCGCAGTCCATCATCTCGCCGACCAGATCGAGACAGTGATGGTCATTGGCCAGACCGATCATCAGACCGAGGTCCGGCTGCCCGCTCACGGCGGCCGCCCGGTCCAGAATGGCGAGCGCCCGGTCGAAGGGCAGCCGCAGGCTGGCGGTGAACTCTTCCGGCGCAAGGCCGAACTCCGCCAGAAAAGCCCGCGCGTCGACCCCGGCCTGTGCCAGCAGGTCCGGCAGGCGGGCGGCCGGTCCGATCCGCTGCAGGGCAGCGGGGGTGGGGACGGGGGAAACACTCATTGGCGAGAAATGGAAAACGCTCCCGGACGGGCAGCCCTAGGGTGACAGGCGAAGCGCCGGTCGGCGGCGCCCGTTGTGGCCCGCCCCGACACGATCAGACCAGGGACAGCAGATGCCAGCCGCATCCCGTCCCTTGAGAAGAAGCGGATTCCCCTTCCGCAGGAAGGGCATGTGAAATCCGTCCGCGATTGCCGGAGCCCCGCTTTCAGGCGGGCCCCCGCATCAGAACACGCGCCCCGCGCTTTCCAGACGGGACTTTTTGCCATGACGCCTCCCCTTTTCACAGACCCGCTGTCGCGGCGCGCCTTCCTGGCCAGCACCGCGGCCGGCACGCTGGCAGCCACCCTGCCGGCCGTCGCCCGGGCCGGGACGCTGACGCCGGAGGCCGCCCGCGCCATCGCCATCGACGCCTATATCTATGGCTACTCGCTGGTGACGACCGACATCACCCGGCTGCAGATGAGCAATGTGACCGAGCCCGGGCTGATGAGCGCCCCGCTCGGCTCGTTCTTCAATGTCCGCGGCTATCCGCCGGCCGACTATCGCGGCGTCTCGGCCACCAACGCCGACACGCTCTATTCCATGGCCTGGCTCGACCTGAAGGAGCCGCAGGTCTTCAGCCATCCCGAGATCAAGGGCCGCTTCTTCAATTTCGAGCTGGTCGACCTCTGGATGGTGGTGAAGCACAGCGTCGGCACCAACACCACCGGCACCGCCGCCGCGACCTATCTCTTCACCGGTCCGGGCTGGAGCGGTGAGGTGCCCGCGGGCATGATCCACATCGCCTATCCCACCCGCTATCTCGGCGTGCTCGGCCGCACCTACGCCCTCGACACGCCCGAGGATCTGGCCATCGTCCACAAGCTGCAGGACCAGTACAGGGTCGTGCCGCTGTCGGCTTATGGCAAGGACTACACCTTCGTCGCGCCGCCGGTGGAGAAGACCGACATCGCCATGCGCGAGGCGCCGCAGAAGGTGATCCTCGCCCTCGGGCTGGAAGGCTATTTCAACTGGATGACGCGGCTCATTCCCGCCGTCGCCGTGCCGGCCCCCGAAGACGCCCCGATGCTGGCGCGCATGGCCGAGATCGGCCTCGTGCCCGGCAAGCCGTTCGCGCTGTCGCAGCTCGACCCGGCGGTGCAGGCGGCCCTCACGGACGTGCCCCAGATCGTCACCGACAAGCTCAACGAGAGCTGGGCCAATCTCGGCCGGGACGTCAATGGCTGGCGCGTCACCACCACCGGCGCCATCTACGGCACCGATTATCTGACCCGCGCCACCTGGGCCTCCAATGGCTGGCCGTCCCAGCAGATCGAGGTCTCCGTCTATCCGACGACCTATGTCGACGGCGCCGGCGCCAGGCTCGACGGCCGCAACGGCTATTCGCTCACCTTCAGGAAAGGCGAGCTGCCGCCGGTCAACGACATGGCGTTCTGGTCGATCACCATGTACCAGATCGACAACGGGCTCTGGTTCTATCCGAACAAGCTCAACCGGCTGACGCTGAGCACCCGCAACACGTTCAAGTATAATGACGACGGTTCCCTGACACTCTACTTCCAGAATGCATCTCCGGGAGCAGACAGGGAATCCAACTGGCTGCCGGCCCCGGCCGCTCCCTTCGCCATGACGATGCGGCTCTACTGGCCGAACAGGACCCCGCCCTCCATCCTCGATGGCACCTGGGCGCCGCCGCCGGTGGTGAAGGCCGGCTGATCGATCCCGGCTCGCCCCGGGGGGAGCGGGCCGGAGCAATTCCGGGGACGGGGAGCGGGGCGCGCGCGACGTGCCGGCGCGGACGGGATGTGATAGAACGTCCTCCATGGCGGGCCGCCCCCCGCACCCCAGTCCCCGGAATTGCGATCCTGATGCGAGACCTGTTCGAACCCCAAGATGCCGGCGACCCGGATCCGGTGCGCAAGGCCCAGCGCCTGTCCAAGCCGGCCCTGCCGAGTCGCTTCTATGAGACCGTGGCCTCCCGGCCCGAAGGCGCCGACCCTCTGCTGCTGCTCGACAGCCGCCCGGTGCGCACCCCGGGCGGGCGCCTGTTCGCCGTGCCGACGGAAGATCTCGCCCGCGCCCTCGCCGCCGAGTGGGCGGCCCAGATCACCCACATCAATCCCGCCACCATGCCGCTGACCCGGCTGGTGAATGCGGCGATCGACGGGGTGGAGAACGCCATGGCGCCGACCCGCGACGCCATTCTGGCCTATGGCCGCTCGGATCTTCTCTGCTACCGGGCGAACGAGCCGGAGCGGCTGGCCGCCCGCCAGTCCGAGCTCTGGGATCCGGTGCTGGACTGGGCCCGCACCCGCCACGGCATCCGCCTCGTGCTCTCCTCCGGCGTCATGCCGGTGGCCCAGGATGACGGCGCCCTCGCCGCCCTGTCCGGGGCGATGCCGCACGGACCGGCCCTGCTGCTGGCCGCCCTCCATTCCGCCACCACCCTGTCGGGCTCCGCCCTCCTCGCCCTCGCCCTGCACGACCGGCTGCTGACGGCGGATGCCGCCTGGACCGCCGCCCATGTGGACGAGGACTGGAACATGGAGCTGTGGGGCCGCGACGAGGAAGCCCTCGAACGCCGCCTGTGGCGCCGGGCCGAGTTCGACGCCGCCGCCCAGGTGATCGACGCGCTGGCGCCGCCGGTCTGACGGCGGCACCGGCGGGCCGGTCGCGGACGTGCACCAAGCGCACACATGCGTCGGGCTTAGCTAAGGGGCGAATGGACAAGGCCGGCGGCGCATGATCCGATCGCCGCGCCCCCACCCGCGTCCGGCGGCGGCGCCGCAGCCCGCGGTGTCCGGCACCGGACGGCTTTCCGCCGGACATCGCCATGCTTCAGGGCTCTGTCGTCGCCGCCATCGTGATCGCCTATCTGGCGCTCCTGTTCGCGGTCGCCACCGTCGGCGACCGGCTGCGCCGGCGCGACAGCGGCATGGCCGGCCGGCCGGCCATCTATGCCCTGTCGCTGGCGGTCTACTGCACCTCGTGGACCTTTCTCGGCTCCGTCGGCCTTGCCACCGTCGACGGCTTCCAGTTCCTGCCGATCTATGTCGGCCCGATGATCCTGTTCATCTTCTGCCGGCCGCTGCTGAAGCGCGTGGTGCGGCTGACGAAATCCGAGCGCATCACCTCGATCGCCGATTTCATCGCCGCCCGCTACGGCAAGAACCAAGCCGTGGCGGCGCTGGTCACCCTGATCGCCGTGGTCGGCTCGATCCCCTATGTGGCGCTTCAGCTGAAGGCGGTGTCGATCGCCGTCTCGACCATGGTCGACCACATCGCCCAGCCGACGGCCACCGTCGGCCGGTCCGCCGGTGGCGACTTCACCTTCCTCATCGCCCTCGCCATGGCCTCCTTCGCCATCCTGTTCGGCACCCGCCATGCGGATGCGACCGAGCATCAGGAAGGGCTGATCCTGGCGATCGCCACCGAGTCCATCGTCAAGCTGGTGGCCTTCCTCGCCGTCGGCACCTATGTGACCTTCGTCATGTTCGGCGGCCCGGGCAATCTCGTCGCGGCCGTGGCGGCCCGGCCGGAGATCGCCTCCGTCTTCACCCAGGCGCCCTCCGGCGGCAGCTGGATCGTGCTGACGGGCCTCGCCTTCGCCGCCGCCATGCTGCTGCCGCGCCAGTTCCACGTCACCGTCACCGAGAACAATTCCGAGCGCGAGATCGACCGCGCCGCCTGGCAGTTCCCGCTCTATCTGATCGCCATCAACCTGTTCGTGATCCCGATTGCCGCCGCCGGCATGGTGCGCTTCATGGGCGGCATCGACGCCGACACCTTCGTGCTGGCGCTGCCCATGGCGGCCGGGGCCGACAACATCGCCCTCATCGCCTTCATCGGCGCCCTGTCGGCGGCCACGGCCATGGTGATCGTCGAGTCCGTTGCCCTCTCGATCATGATTTCCAACGATTTCGTGATCCCGCTGCTGCTGCGCCAGCCCGAGGACGACACCGACCCGCCGGCCCCGCGCGACATGCGCATGATCCTGATCGCCATCCGGCGCGGGGCGATCCTGCTCGTGATGCTGCTGGCCTATGCCTATTATCGCATTGCCGGCGACGGGCCGGGCCTCGTCTCCATCGGCCTCCTGTCCTTTGCCGCCATCGCCCAGTTCGCCCCGGCCTTCTTCGGCGGCCTCATCTGGCGGCGGGCGACCGCGCGCGGGGCGATTGCCGGCATGTCGGCGGGCTTTGCCGTCTGGATCTACACGCTGCTGCTGCCGACCTTCGTCGATTCCGGCTTCCTGCCGCAGTCCTTCATCGATGACGGACCGTTCGGGCTGTGGCTGCTGAAGCCCCAGGCGCTGTTCTCCTTCACCTTCGATCCGCTGAACCATGGCGTGTTCTGGAGTCTCGCCGTCAACATCACGACCTATCTGGCCGTGTCGCTGACCCGCCCGCCCGAGCCCGTCGAGCGGCTCCAGGCCCAGATCTTCGTGCCCTCGGAACTCGGCCCCCCGCCGATCCTGAAATTCGGCCGCACCTCGGTCACCGTCGAGGACCTCCGGGCGACCATCCGCGGCTATCTTGGCGAGGAAAGCACCGAGCGCGCCTTCGAGCGCCATGCCCGCGAGCGCGGCGCCCCCGTCGATCCGGACGCGCCGGCAGACGCGGCCCTCATCCGCTTTTCCGAGCAGCTGCTGGCCTCGGCCATCGGCGCGGCCTCGTCACGGCTGGTGCTGTCGCTCCTGGTCAAGCGCCGGGATCCGGCCTCGCGCTCGGCCTTCAAGCTGCTGGACGAGGCCTCCGCCGCTCTCCAGTACAACCGCGACCTGCTCCAGACCGCCATCGACCAGGTGCGCCAGGGCATCGCGGTGTTCGACCGCGACCTGCTGCTCTCGTGCTGGAACCGCCAGTTCCGCACCCTTCTGGAGCTGCCGAACGACTATGCCCAGGTGGGCACGCCGCTGCACCTGATCGTGCGTCATGTGGCGGCGCGCGGCGATCTTGGCGTCGGACCGCTGGACATGCTGGTGGCCGAGCGCATCGATTTCGTCTCGCGCATGGAAAGCGTGCTCGAACGGGCGACCGGCTCCGGCATCTATCTGGAAGTGCGCACCAGCCCGATGCCCGATGGCGGCATCGTGATGACCTTCACCGACATCACCGAACGGGTGGAATCCGAGGAGCAGCTGGCGCGCGCCAACGAGACCCTGGAGCGGCGCGTGCGCGAGCGCACCGAGGAGCTCGTCACCCTGAACGACGCCCTCCAGCGTGCCAAGGCCGCCGCCGACGAGGCCAATCTCGGCAAGACCCGCTTCCTTGCCGCGGCCGGCCACGACATCCTCCAGCCCCTGAACGCCGCCCGCCTGTTCGCCTCCACCCTCGTCGAGCGCTCGGCGGCCGGCCCCGACCGGGAACTGGTGGAAAATGTCGAGCACGCCCTTGAGTCGGTGGAGGAAATCATCGGCGCCGTTCTCGACATCTCCCGCCTCGATGCCGGCGCCTGGGTGCCGGAGCCGTCGGTGTTCCGGCTGGAAAGCGTGCTGGCGCCGCTGCGCGTCGAGTTCGAGCCGCTGGCCCGCGACAAGGGGCTGACCCTGAAAATCCTGCCGACCGGCGTCACCGTCCGCTCGGACCGGCGGCTGCTGCGCCGGCTGCTGCAGAACCTCATCTCCAACGCCATCAAGTACACCCCGAAGGGCCGGGTGCTGGTGGGCGTCCGCCGGGCCGGCGCCCATGTCCGCATCGAGGTGATCGACACCGGCATCGGCATTCCGGCGGAAAAGCGCAAGGAAGTCTTCCGCGAGTTCACGCGCCTCGACGAGGGCGCCCAGACCGCCCGCGGCCTCGGCCTCGGCCTCTCCATCGTCGAGCGCATCGCCCGCGTTCTCGACCATCCGGTGACCATCGACCCCCAGGAGCGCCGCGGCTCGCGCTTCAGCGTGACTCTGCCGGTGGCGGCCGAGCCGGTCACCCCGGCGCCCGCCCAGCGTGCCGTCGGCCCGGCCGCCGCCCTCTCCGGCCTCAAGGTGCTGTGCATCGACAACGAGCCGCAGATCCTCGCCGGCATGCGCCAGCTGCTGGAAGGCTGGGGCTGCACGGTGGCGACCGCCGCCAGCACCGCCGGGGCGCTGGAACGGATCGGCGCCGGCGACGCACCGCCGGATGTCGTGCTCGCCGACTATCACCTTGATTCCGGAACCGGACTTGATGCCGTGCGCGACCTGCGCCGAAGCCTTGCCCTCGCCCTGCCTGCCGTCCTCATCACCGCCGACCGCTCGCCGGCCGTGCGCGCCGAGGCCGCGGCGGCCGGAATCACCGTGCTGTCGAAGCCCATCAAGCCCGCCTCCCTGCGCGCCGTGCTCGCCCAGGCCCGGCTCATCACCCCCGCCGAATAGGCCCCGGGTCCCGCGGCGTGCGGATCCCGTGCCCCCTGCCTAGGCGTCGCGGGGGAGGGAGTCCGATCGGCACGGACAAAAAGGAACAAAAAGCCAACCGGAACATATTGCGAACAGGAACAGAATATGTACAATCCTGTGGAAATTGACCCCGCTGGCCGTTCGTGGAAGAAGGAGCCAACCCGATGGCGATGGCGCAGACCAACCTCCGTTTGATCGAGGGCACTTCCATGGACAAGACCAAGGCGCTCGACGCGGCGCTCGCCCAGATCGAGCGGGCGTTCGGCAAGGGCTCCATCATGAAGCTCGGCCAGGGCAAGGCTGTCGAGATCGAGAGCATCCCGACGGGCTCCCTCGGCCTCGATATCGCACTGGGCATCGGCGGGATGCCCAAGGGCCGGATCGTCGAGATCTACGGCCCGGAATCCTCCGGCAAGACCACGCTGGCCCTGCATGTGGTGGCGGAAGCCCAGAAGCGCGGCGGCACCTGCGCCTTCGTGGACGCCGAGCACGCGCTGGACCCGGTCTATGCCCGCAAGCTCGGCGTCGACATCAACGAGCTGCTGATCTCCCAGCCCGACACCGGCGAGCAGGCGCTGGAAATCGCCGACACCCTGGTGCGCTCGGGCGCCGTGGATGTGCTGGTCATCGATTCGGTCGCCGCCCTCACCCCGCGGGCCGAAATCGAGGGCGAGATGGGCGAGCAGCTGCCCGGCCTTCAGGCCCGCCTGATGAGCCAGGCGCTCAGGAAGCTCACCGGCTCGATCTCCAAGACCAACTGCATGGTCATCTTCATCAACCAGATCCGGATGAAGATCGGCGTCGCCTATGGCAACCCCGAAGTGACCACCGGCGGCAATGCCCTGAAGTTCTATGCCTCGGTGCGCATCGACATCCGCCGCTCGACCCAGATCAAGGAAAAGGATCAGACCATCGGCAACCTGACCAAGGTCAAGGTGGTCAAGAACAAGCTGGCCCCGCCCTTCCGGGAAGTCGAGTTCGACATCATGTATGGCGAAGGCATCTCGAAGGTCGGCGAACTTGTCGACCTTGGCGTGAAGGGCGGCATCGTCGACAAGTCGGGCGCGTGGTTCTCCTATGACAGCCAGCGCCTGGGTCAGGGGCGCGAGAATGCCAAGTCCTTCCTGCGCCAGAACCCGGAAGTCGCGGCCGCGATCGAATCCGCCATTCGCCAGAATGCCGGCCTGATCGCCGAGCGCATTGTCGGCGAGCCGGTGCATGACGAGGACGAGGACGCGCCGCCCGCCGAGTGATACCAAAGATCCTTGAAAAGGACTCTTTGGTATTCCGATGCAGATTCCCATGTCCCTGGGGCATATGGAAAATCTGCTGATCTTCAGGCGCGTGGGTGCGGTCAGCACTTCGTGCGCCTGGCATGATCCGCAGGCATGCGCAGCTTCCCGATGCCCCGGCCTCACGGACGGGGGCGTGCGGAAGCGGAGGTCCATCCGCCTCGGGGCAACGGGACATCCTCCTCCGGTCCATGAGGGGGGCGATGCGCCTGCCGCCGGCGCGGCGTCTCCTGAGGTGATGCCGGGGCGCAACCCGCACCCGCATTAACCTTTTTTTAACAAATCCCCGGCCGGGCGGGGGTGGGGCTTTCTGGACACCGCCCGGCGCCAAGGCTAGAACCGGCGCAGAACACTGGGCAGACATGTGCCCCCTCGGCGGGCCGGTTGTCCTTCATGCGTGCGTTTTCGGGGTCCTCATGAGCGGCGTCAGCGAAATCCGATCGACCTTCCTCGACTTCTTCGCGAAGGAAGGCCACGAAATCGTTCCGTCGAGCCCGCTGGTGCCGCGCAACGATCCCACGCTGATGTTCACCAACGCCGGCATGGTGCAGTTCAAGAACGTGTTCACGGGTCTGGAGACCCGGGCCGTTCCCCGCGCTACCACCGCGCAGAAGTGCGTCCGCGCCGGCGGCAAGCACAACGATCTCGACAATGTCGGCTACACGGCCCGGCATCACACCTTCTTCGAGATGCTCGGCAACTTCTCCTTCGGCGACTATTTCAAGGAGCGGGCGATCGACCTCGCCTGGCGGCTGGTGACGAAGTCCTTCGGGCTGCCGAAGGACCGTCTGCTGGTCACCGTCTATGCCGATGACGAGGAGGCCCATGGTCTCTGGAAGAAGATCGCCGGCCTGTCGGACGACCGAATCATCCGCATCGCCACCAGCGACAATTTCTGGGCGATGGGCGATACCGGCCCGTGCGGCCCGTGCTCGGAAATCTTCTTCGACCATGGCCCCGGCATCGCCGGCGGCCCGCCCGGCAGCCCGGACGAGGATGGCGACCGCTTCATCGAGATCTGGAATCTCGTGTTCATGCAGTATGAGCAGCGGGCGCCCGGCGACCGGGTCGCGCTGCCGCGGCCGTCCATCGACACCGGCATGGGGCTGGAACGTGTCGCGGCCGTCCTGCAGGGCGTGCACAACAACTACGACATCGACCTGTTCCGCGCGATCATCCGCGCCTCCGAGGAGGCGACCGGCGTTCCCGCGGTCGGCGCCGCGACCGCCAGCCATCGGGTGATCGCCGATCATCTGCGCTCGGTCTCCTTCCTGATCGCCGACGGCGTGCTGCCCTCCAACGAAGGTCGCGGCTATGTGCTGCGCCGGATCATGCGCCGCGCCATGCGCCACGCCCATCTGCTGGGGGCCCGCGAGCCGCTGCTGTGGCGTCTGGTACCGACGCTGGTGCGCGAGATGGGCGCCGCCTATCCCGAGCTGATCCGCGCCGAGGCCCTCGTCACCGAGACCCTGAAACTGGAGGAAGTCCGCTTCCGTCGCACCCTGGAGCGTGGCCTCGGTCTCCTCGACGAGGCGACCCAGAGCTTTTCCACCGGTGCCGTGCTCGATGGCGAGACCGCCTTCAAGCTCTATGACACCTATGGCTTCCCCCTCGACCTGACCCAGGACGCCCTGCGTCCGCGCGGCATCAATGTCGACACCGACGGTTTTGCCGCCGCCATGGAGCGCCAGAAGGCCGAGGCCCGCGCCGCCTGGGCGGGCTCGGGCGAAGCCGCAACCGAGACCATCTGGTTCGGCCTCAAGGAGCGCGTCGGCGCCACGGAATTCCTCGGCTACGAGACCGAACGGGCCGAGGGCGTGGCGGTTGCCCTGGTGAAGGACGGCGCCGAGGTGCAGACCCTCTCTGCCGGCGAGAGCGGCGCGGTCATCCTCAACCAGACGCCGTTCTATGGCGAATCGGGTGGTCAGGTTGGCGATACCGGCCTGATCGTCGGGCCGGGCGGGGCGCGCCTCGTCGTCACCGACACCCAGAAGAAGGCCGATGGCCTGTTCGTCCATCTGGTGACCGTCGAGGCGGGCGCGCTGACCGTTGGTGCGGCGGTGGAGCTTCTCGTCGATCATGGCCGCCGCTCGGCGATCCGCTCGAATCACTCGGCCACCCACCTGCTTCATGCGGCCCTGCGTCAGGTGCTCGGCACCCATGTGACACAGAAGGGCTCGCTGGTCTCCGAGGAGCGGCTGCGCTTCGATTTCGCCCATCCGAAGCCGGTGAGCGACGACGAGCTCGGCCGGATCGAGGAGATCGCCAACCATGTGGTGCTGCAGAATGATCCGGTGTCCACGCGGCTGATGCCGGTGGATGACGCGATCGCCGCCGGCGCCATGGCCCTCTTCGGCGAGAAATATGGCGAGGAAGTCCGCGTCCTCACCATGGGCCACAAGGACGACGGCAAGCCCTTCTCGGTGGAACTGTGCGGCGGCACCCATGTCGGCCGCACCGGCGACATCGGCGTGGTGACGCTGGTCTCCGAAGGTGCTGTCGCCGCCGGCGTCCGCCGTCTGGAGGCGCTGACCGGCGATGCCGCCCGGCATTATCTGGCCGGCCAGGACCGCCGCGTGCGCGAGCTCGCCTCCCTGTTCAAGGCGCGGCCGGAAGAGCTGGTCGGCCGGGCCTCCGCCCTTCTGGACGAGAAGCGCAAGCTGGAGCGCGAGCTGGTCGAGGCGCGCAAGAAGCTCGCCCTCGTCGGGGATGGCGCCACCGCCGGCGCGGCCGGCGATGGCGTGCGCGAGATCGGCTCGGTCCGCTTCCTCGGCCGTGTCGTCACCGGCAGCGCCCCGAAGGCCCTGAAAAGCCTGGCCGAT
>JBBSSF010000023.1:0-15482 GCA_038242345.1 Hyphomicrobiales bacterium | reverse complement strand
GCCCCAGCCATTCTCGACGAAGAATCCCGACGGCGAATTGACGTAGAAGGACGTCATATAGTCGTTGGTGTGCCGGCCGAGGGTGTAGGCGAGCAGTCCCTCTTCAAGACCGGCCAGATCATAGCCCTGCCCGACATCATCGAGATTGGCAAACTCGATCATGAAGTGATGGAAACCGGCGCCACCGGAGCCCACCATGGCAAAAGAATGATGCCGGTCATTGAGGTGGAAGAAATAGAGACCATAGGGCGACAGGCCATAATCGGTGACGCTGAAGCCCAGAAGATCGCGATAGAACGGCACCATCACCGTGATGTCGCGGACATGGAGCACGGCGTGCCCCATGCCGAGGGGGCCGGTGCGGAAGCCGTCGATGGGACGGCCGGGCACGAACGGGTCGGTCGCCAGCATCGGCTTCCAGACCAGTTCCACCCGGTTGCCGGCGGGATCGCGGAAGTGGACGAGATCGGCGACGAAGCGCCGGTCGGCGAGTGCCGCCGAGCCGCGCTCGACCGCCACCCCGGCCCGTTCCAGCCGGGCAGCGAAGAGATCGAGATCGCTGCGCGCCTCCACCTCGAAGCCGAGAAAGGCGAGGGTGTCGCCGGGCTCGTCGGAGACGACGAGGCGCTGGCAGCGGTCATCCATGCGGAAGGTGCGCAGCCGGCCGGCCCGGTCGACGGCCTGCATGCCGAGAAGGGTGCTTGCGAAATCGGTCCAGTCGTCCAGCCGGTCGGAGCGGATGCCGACATAGCCAAGGGCACAGACTGCCATCGTGGAACTCCCGTGCTGTCGTCGGAGGATCCGGGGGGACGGCGCCCCCCGGGTGGCTCTTGGGGACGGCGCTGTCAGGGCGCGACGGGCTCGCCGGAGGCGGGCGCGGTGATGGTTTCCGGGTCTTCGCTCGCACCGCGATAGCTGAGATCGAGCAGCACCGTGGCAATGCCGGCGAGCGCCAGGATGAGGCCGAAGACCTGATAGACGAGGGCCGGTGTCCAGCCGCCGGAGAGCATGTATCCGGTCATCAGCGGGGCGAGGATGGCGACGCCGCGACCGAAGCCGATCATCAGGCCGACACCGGTGCCGCGGGTGATCGTCGGATAGACCTGCGGGCTGATGGCATAGAAGGCGGCGACACCGCCATTGGCGCACAGGCCCACCAGCAGGGTGAGGCCGAGGGAGATCCACAGGCTGGCGTGGATCTGGTTGGCATAGAGGACGAACACCACGGCGCCGGCAAAGAGGATGCCCGTGGTGACCAGGCGCGGCCGCAGCACCAGCGACAGGCCGGCAAAGACCAGCGAGCCGAGCACGCCGCCGACCTGGATGAACACGCCCGCCTTCAGCCCAAGGGCCGGGTCGCCGCTGGCATCGGCGATCATCTTCGCGGTCCAGGTGTTGGCGAAGTAGAAGGCGGAGACCAGTCCGGCATAGCCGAGCCACAGGAAGAGGGTGCGGCGCAGCAGCACGCCGGCGAAGATCTGGCGCCACGGCCGCGTCGTCTGCACCCGGGCGCGCGCCGGCGGCAGCTCGGCGGAGCGGGGATAGGCCAGCCGGTCGGCGATGATGTTGTAGGTGTCGAGGGCGCCGGACGGCCGCTTCTCGACCAGATAGGCGATGGATTCCGGCAGCCGCAGCCAGACCACGGCCAGCATCGCGAAGGTGAGCAGACCGCCGAAGAAGAAGGGCGCGCGCCAGTCGAAGGCCGCGATCAGCGGGCCGATGATGAGGCCGGCAAAGGCCGAGCCGAGGGGCAGGCCGATGCCATAGATGCCCATGACCGTGCCGCGGCGCCGGTCGGAGGAATATTCCGACGCCATGATGTTGAGGCTGGAAATCAGCGCGCCGATGAAGAGACCGGCAAAGGCCCGATAGGCCACCAGCTCCATCACCGAGCGCGCCAGACCCGAGGCCACCATGCCGACCGTAATCATGGCCAGACAGACCATGATGTGGCGGCGGCGGCCGATCCGGTCGGCCAGCGGCGAGATCAGCACCGCCCCCAGCGCCATGCCGAACACGCTGGCACTCAGCAGATAGCCGACCTCCACCGGCCCCAGCGTCCACGCCTTGGCCAGATAGGGAATCGTGAACGGCATGGAAACGACTTCATAGCCGTCGATCATTGCCAGGATGATGCAGATGGCGACGATCACATATTGTGCCCGTCGCATGGGCTGCGCGGATATTGCTGCGCGGAGATCCATGTCTTCCTCCAGAATAGTTTTTATTCTTGTAGTGATTGCAGCGATCTTCGGGCACGACCCCGCCATCCGGCGAACCGGGTCGCAGGCAGGATCGCATCCCGGACCGGATGGACCCGGTGACGGGCCGTCCCCGGTGCGCCGGAGCGCACGGAAAATGCCCTAGCCGGGGGTGCGGGTGCTCTGGGCGGCCAGCAGCCGCCAGCCATCAGGCGTGGCACCCCAGACCTGAAGCACCCGGGCGGTGATGCCGACCGGAGCGGTCTCGCCGCTCCAGATCAGGCTCTGGACAAGTATTCCGCCGACGAGCGCCACGGAGCCGGCGAACCGGATCTCCGGCGCCCGGATCTCCACGGCCAGATAGGTCGGGCCGGTGGCGAGGAAGCGGAGATAGCCCGCCCGGTCATGGACCACCCCGGTGGAGTGGCCATAAGCGAGGGTGTCGGCCAGCAGACCGTCGACCGCGTCGACATCCCGCCGGCAGAGCGCCGCGCCCCATGCCGCCACCGCGGCGCGGACATCGGTCCTGTCGTCCCCGCTCATGCCGCCACCCCGCAGGAGGCGGGGACGATCCCGGCGCAGCCCAAGAGGATCTTGCCGGCATGGGCCCCGAGCTCCATCTCGGCATGGGCAGCCGCCACCTCCGCCAGCGGGTAGAGGCGATGGATCACCGGCCGGATGCGGCCCGCCACCACCAGCGGCCAGGCGACCGCCCGCAGCCGGCCGGCAATCCGCGCCTTTTCCGCCGCCGGCAGCGGGCGCAGGAGCGAGCCGGTGATCCGCGCTTCCTTGGCCAGGATCGCGCGCAGCGGCACACGGAATTCCGCCCCGTCGCCGGGGGAGAGATGGACGATGCGGCCGCGCCGGGCCAGCGCCGCCACGCTTGCGACGCTGTGGCGGCCGCCGGACATGTCGAGGATCATGTCGACCCCGCGTCCGCCCGTCTGCGCCTGCACGCCGGCCACGAAGCCGTCATCGCGATAGCTGAAGGCCTCCACCGCCCCGAGGCCGCGCGCCAGCTGCATCTTGTCGGCACTGCCGCAGGTGACGAACACCGGATGGCCGAGCGCCGTCAGGAGCTGGATGGCGATCACCCCGACCCCGCTGGTGCCGCCATGGAGGAGCACGCTCTCGCCGGGACCGAGGGCGGCGACGTCGAAGAAATTGTACCAGCTGGTGAACAGCGCCTCGGGCAGCGCCGCCGCCGCCGTCAGGTCCATCTCCCCGGGCACCGGCAGCGCCAGATCGGCCCGCACCCGGACATGATCGGCATAGCCGCCGCCCTCGACCAGCGCCGCCACCCGGTCGCCGGGACGCCAGCCCGTCACCCCCGGACCGACGGCGACCACATGGCCGGAAACTTCCAGACCCGGCACGTCGCCATGCTCGGGTCCCGGCCCGCGGCGCCGCTGGTTGCAGTCATGCCGGTTTATCCCCGCCGCGGTCACGGCAACGAGCAGCTCCCCCGCCCCGGGACCGGCAACAGTTACCGGCCGCACCACCAGAACATCCGCTCCGCCCGGGGCAGAAATGGCGACTTCCCGACTTCCGGAAAACTGGGACAGGGGATCGGATATGCGCATATATTTCTTCTTATGGATCCGGAGAGAGACGATGTCTTTCTCCGGGCGCTGCGGACGTAGGTAATTTGCCGAGGTCGCCGGGCGCTGTCATCTGCTGCCGCCGAACTGTCCGCCAGGCGGACGAAGGCCGGCCGCTATTCACCTGCCAGCCCGGAGTGCGATGGGGAGCGGGATCAGCCAAGACGTGCAGGCGACGCACGCCGGACCCGGTTGGTCGCCCGGGATCTCTGCGCTACAAGCGGCCTCAGGAGGACCCCAGGATGAGCCACACCGACATTTCCGGCCTGACCCAGCTGGGCGCCAAGACGGAAACGCCGCAGACCCCCGAGGCGGCGGTGCTGGAGCGCGTTCCGGCAGGGCATGGCGACATGGATTTCGTGGTGCGCTTCACGGCACCGGAATTCACCTCGGTCTGCCCGATGACCGGCCAGCCCGACTTCGCCCACATCGTCATCGACTATGTGCCCGACCGCTGGCTGGTGGAATCGAAGTCGCTGAAGCTGTTCCTCGGCGCCTTCCGCAATCATGGCGCCTTCCACGAGGACTGCTCGATCTACATCGCCCGCCGGCTGATGGAGCTTCTGGAGCCGAAATGGTTCCGCCTCGGCGCCTACTGGTATCCGCGCGGCGGCATTCCGATCGACGTGTTCTGGCAGTCGGGCGCCCCGCCCGAGGGGCTGTGGATCCCCGATCAGGGCGTGCCGACCTACCGCGGCCGCGGCTGATCCCGCCACGGACTGCCCGGGAAAAATCAAACCCCCGCCCGGAGGGACCTCCGGGCGGGGCTCTGTTTCTGTCCGGGCCGGACGCCGGAGCGACCGGAAAGGGCGCGCGCCGGTCAGGCGGTGACCGGGCGGAAGCGGCGGGCGATCAGGGCGAGGGTGCCGACGCCGCAGGCGAGAATGGTCGGCACCATCAGCAGCATCACGCTCGACGGGGTGGAGCCATAGGAGACCAGCACGCCGGCAAGCAGCGGGCCGGCCATGGAGCCGAGACGGCCGACCGCCACCACCAGCCCGACGCCGGTGCCGCGGATGTCGCCCGGATAGCACTGCGGGGCGATGCCGTAGAGGATCGACTGCACGCAGAGCACGCCGCCGCCGACGAGGATGACGGAGAACAGCATCAGCCCCAGCACCGGCGGCAGCAGGCCCAGAAGCGCAAGGGCACCGGCCACGAACACGAAGGACACGGCAATCGCCGGGACGCGGAAGCGGCTGTCCAGCACGCGCCCGCCGATCAGGCTGCCGGCCACGCCGCCAAGGCTGTAGAGGATCTGGGCGAAGGCGGCTTCCTTCTTGCTGAGACCGTTGACCACCAGCAGCTGCGGCAGCCAGTTCATCAGCAGATAGACGACCATCAGGCCGAAGAAGAACACCGCCCACAGGAGCAGCGTGGTGCCGGCCGCATCGGCCCGGAAGATCTCGCGCCAGGAGGTCCTGGGCGCATGGGCGTGGCGGGTGACCTTCAGCGGCGGCAGGCCGAACTGGATCAGCGGCACGAGGACCAGCGGCAGCAGGCCGCCGACCAGGAAGATCGACTGCCAGTCGTTGCCATGGACGTCGAGCACAGCGACGAGGCTCGCCACCGCCGCACCGAGCGGCATGCCGGCATACATCAGCGCAACGGCGCGGCCGCGGCGTTCCTGCGGCACCGCCTCGGAGGAGATGGCGACGAGATTCGGCAGGGCGCCGCCCAGGCCGACGCCGGTGAGGAAGCGCAGGGCGACCAGCTGTTCCACCGAGGTGGCGAAGATGGTGGCGAGCGAGGCGACACCGAAGGCGATGAGGGCAATGACCAGACCGGCCCGGCGTCCCCAGCGATCCGCCGTGTAGCCGCCGCCAAGGGCGCCGAACATCAGCCCGAGCGTCGCCGAGGAGAAGAACAGGCCCATCTGCTGCGGCGTGAGCTGGAAGACCGGAGCGATCTTCGGCGCCGCGACACCGGCCGCCTGCAGGTCGAAGCCCTCGATCGTCGCCGCCAGAAAAACGAACAGCAGAGCCCTTGTTCCGGTGTCTCTCGACTTCGCGGCTGCCGTCATTGTGTCACTTTCCCGAATTGATGGACGCTTCCCGAGTTCTGATAGTCTTCCCGCCGGCCGCTCTGCCCGCACCCGACAGGACAGTCGCACCGGATCCCGTTCGATCCGGGCGGGCACCGGACCCGGCGTCCGCGCGGAAGCGGAACCCGCAGGCCCATATGCCGACGGACCGCCCCCGCACGGGGGAAAGACCCCGGCGGAAGCGGCCACGAGACCTGCCCCGCCCGAAGGCGGGGCCCGGAGCATTTCCCGGCTGGCTCAGCGCGCCAGGAACTGGAGCACGAGGGCGTTGAACGCATCCGCATGTTCCCACTGGGCCCAGTGGCCGCAGTTGTTGAAGACATGCAGTTCGCTGTTCGGAATGCCGGCGATCAGGCGCAGGCCCGCATCCATCGGCACGAAGCGGTCGTTGCGCCCCCAGATCACCAGCGTCGGCGCCGAGATCTCGGCCAGCCGCGGCCCGAAGTCCGGGAACTGCTTCGGGTTCGCCTCAAGGCTCTTCACGAAGTTTTCCAGATGATCCTGCCGCTTCAGCATGTTGCCGAGACGGGTCTGGAACAGCTCCTCGGTCAGGTCCGACGGATCGTAAACGAAGACGTTCATCATCTTCTTGAGGTTTTCGATCGTCGGCGACTTGTAGAGGCCGTTGAGCAGCTTGATGCCCTCGGTCGGCATGGGCGCAAACGGGCTCGCCCCGCCGGTGCCACCGCCCATGAGCACGAGCCGGCCGACCTTGGCCGGATTGTCGAGGGCGAAGGCCACCGCGCTGTGGCCACCCATGGAGTTGCCGAGGATGTGGATCTTCTCGAGGCCCAGGGCCTCGACCAGACCCGCCAGCACCCGCGCATTGAGGTTCGAGCGCGAGCCGGTGGAGACGATGGTGTCGCTCTTGCTCCAGCCCGGGCAGTCGAGAAGGATCACCCGGTAGCCGGCATCGACCATCGGGGTGATGTTGCGGTTGAAGTTGGCCCAGCCCGACGCGCCGGGACCGGAGCCGTGCAGCATCACCACGGTCTCGCGGGCATTGCCGGGATCGCAGTCATTGTAGTGGATGTTGAGCTCGGCCCCACCCTCGCGGATGCGGACGAAACGGCTGGTCTCGGCTTCGGTAAACGTCTTGGTCATGTCATCCCAGCTCCGCCGGATGGCTGCATCACGGCGCTGAAGAAATGCAGATGACCGGCCTTTCCCGGGGGCTCGGGAAAGCCGGACATGCGTGAGCGGAGGGCCGCGGGGCGGCCCTCCGGGATCAGGCGCCGGGCGGGTGAAGTTTCCGGAAGGCGCCGTTCATATAGATGAGCGGGTCGCCGCCGGGAGGATCCGACGCATCCAGCACTTCGCACAGGAAGGCATAATGGGTGCTCTCGTCGAACACCTTGACGACGCGGCAGTCGAGATTGGCGATGGCGCCCTTCAGCACCGGCGAGCCGGTGACGCGCGTGCACCAGGTGCCATGCTCGAAGCGGGCCGGGCCATAGACCCCGTCCACCATGCCGGCGAACACCTTGGCCATGTGCTCCTGATCGGCGCCGAGCTGGTTGATGCACAGGGCGCCGGTGTTCAGGATCACGTCGGCGGCCATCACCTTCTTGTTGATGAAGACCACCATGCGCGGCGGATCGACGGTGACGGAGCACACCGCCGTCGCCGTCAGGCCGACGGGGGTTTCCCCGTCGCGGGTCGTGATGATCGACACGCCCGACGCGAAGTGGCGCATGCCACCCCGGTGCAGGTCGGAGCTGACCGTCGGCAGATCCTTCAGGGCCTCGTTGCAGGCCCAGTCGAGACGCTGGTTGATCTCCGGGCTCATGCCTTCACCCCGAACGGGTTGGCCGCCGGCATCGGGTTGCCGAGGAGCTGGCCGCCCAGCAGGTCGCCGATGTTGTCCTGGTTCTGGGTGATGTGGTTGGCCCCCACCAGGATGTCACGCAGCTGGCGCTGCATCGGATTGTTCAGCCACACACCGCGGGTCGAGGTCTTCTTGAAGATCATGTGCGCGGCCTCGAAGCACTCGCCACCCGTGAACTGGTTGGTGGCAAAGTGACGGACGCGGACATCGATCGGCACCAGCTCGCCACGGGAGACGTAGCTGAAGGCCTCGTCGGTGTTCATGAGGATGCGGGCCGCCGAACCGGTGATCTTGGCAACCGCCTCGCCGAGACGGTTCTTGATGAACGGGTCGTTGACGGCCGCGCCCACCGCCTGGTTCAGGTTCTGGCGGGGCCTCATGTGGTCGATGTAGAGATCGACCATGCCCTGCGCCATGCCGACGATGACCGACGACACCGCCGCATAGAACACGTAGAAGAACGGCATCTTGTAGAGGTTCTCCACGGTGCCGTGGGTTTCCTCGCCATAGGCCGCGATCACGTGGCTGCGATAGGCCGGAACGAAGACGTTCTTCACGGCCAGCTTCTTGGAGCCGGTGCCGGCGAGACCGACGACATACCAGTCATCGACGATCTCGAAGTCCGAGCGCTGGACCCAGAAGGAGCGGAAGACCATCTCGCCATTTTCCATGAGACGGCCACCGAGGAAGGCGCCGCCTTCGGCATGGTCGCAGCCCGAGGAGGTGAGCCACTCGCCATTCAGCTCGTAGCCGCCCTCGACGGCCTTCACGGTGCCGAACGGAGCATAGGAGGAGGAGACCAGCTTGCTGCTGTCCTCGCCCCACAGCTCGTCACCGCACACCGGCTCCAGCAGGCCGACCTCGAACGGATGCACGCCGAGCACCATCACGTTCCAGGCGCTGGACGGGCAGCCGCGGGCCAGCTGCATCAGCACCTTGTTCAGAACGTTCGGGTTCATCTCGTAGCCGCCCCAGCGCTTGGGCTGGAGGATGCGGAAGAAGCCCGCCTCCTTGAACGCGGCGATGGTATCTTCCGGCACCATGCGGGCCTTTTCCACCGCATCCGCCTTGGCGCGCAGCCACGGGATCATGGCCTCGGCACGGGCGACGATCTCGGCTTCGGTGGGGATGACTCTCGACTGGTCCAGCATTCCGGTTCTCCTGGGGTTCCTCTGTGGATCGTGCGGGCCGACGTTCTGGTCAGGCCGGCTCGGCGCTCATGACGCCGTAGCCCGCGATCCACTCATTGATGGGACGGTAATAATCGCTGCGGGCCTCGTAGCGGCCGGCAGAGGAGGCGGCGGCAAGCGCCGCGAAGGAGGCGACCCAGGTGCGCACCTCGTGGGTGGAGCGCCCGGCTTCCTTGGAGATCTGCTCGATGCTGAAGTCATCGACCTCATCGAGCTTGCCCGAGAGCAGCAGCTCCATGAAGGCGCGATCCCATTCGACATTGAGCGGGGTCTGCTGGCTCAGTTCCGTGCCGTAGATCTTGCCGGCCGCAATGGTGCGGGCCTGGCGGGCGGCGCGGGCCTCGGGCGTGGGGTTGCGCCCGCAGATGAGGAATTCGGCGATCGCCTCCGGAGCACCGTCGAGCAGCGGCACCGGCGGCTCATGGGAGAGACCGCCCGTGCCGGCGATCAGCACCCGCTTCTCGCCGAGGGTGGCGATGAACTTGCCGACCGCCTCGCCGAGCTTGCGGATGCGCCGGTAGGGGGCGAAGGGCGGCGCCACGGAATTGATGATGATCGGGATCACCGGATAGCGGGTGAGGCTGCCGGTCAGCTCTTCCAGCGTCTGGGTGCAGCCATGATCCACCTGGAGCCGGTGGGAGAGAGCAATGTCGACATCCTCGTTGAGGATGAAGCGCGTCATCTCCAGGGCCAGCGCGCTGTCCACCGAAAGGGGACCAAGCTGGGTCATGTAATCGCCCACCGACTCGGCGGCCGTGGCGATCACGAAGGGCGGCATGAGGTCGTAGAAGAGACCGTTATAATGATCGGGCGCGAAGATCACGATCAGTTCAGGATCGAACGCCTCGACCTCGGCCCGGGCCCGCGCGATGACGGCATCCACTTCGGCGACGACTTCAGGGCCCGGATCATTGAGGCCGCGCAAAGGCGTGTGCGAAAGGCACTTGAGCTTGATGGTCATGTTGGCTTCCTGGACCGTGGAAGCTGTCAGCCGCCGCAAGATGATGCGGCCCGCTCCTCCCTTCCCGGTCGAGTTTTTCGTTGTCGGCGGGGGCAATATAGGAGCGGCCACGGCGCGACCGAAACAACGATCCCCCTTATGTGCACGCAGTGAACACTGGCGGTTCCGGGGCGCAGGTCAGGGTCCCGGCAGGGGCGGAACGGGCGTTCCCCCGGGCAGGCGGCCATGCCATGATCCGGCCCGGGCATCCTGCGGCAGGGGAGGATAGGCTTCTCGATGATGGACGATCTCTTCGCCGGCCTCGACGGGCCCGCCGGACCGGACAGGCTGGAGATCGGCCCCGGCGCGGCGCTGCTGCGCGGGCGGGCGCGGGAGACGGCCGGCGACCTCGTCGCCGCCATCGACGCGATCACCGAAGCCGCGCCGTTGCGGCAGATGGTGACGCCCGGGGGATTCGTGATGTCGGTGGCCATGACCAGCTGCGGCACCGCCGGCTGGGTGAGCGACCGCCGCGGCTATCGCTATGCCGGCACGGACCCGGAGAGCGGGCGGCCATGGCCCGAGATGCCGGAGGTGTTCCGCCGCCTTGCGGTCGACGCCGCCCGGGAGGCGGGCCATGGCGGCTTCGATCCCGATGCCTGTCTCGTCAACTGCTACACCCCGGGCACCCGGCTCTCCCTGCACCAGGACCGCAACGAGCGCGACTTCTCGCAGCCCATCGTCTCGGTGTCCCTGGGCCTTCCGGCCACCTTCCAGTTCGGCGGGCGGACGCGCACCGATCCGGTGCGCCGGATCGCTCTTTCCCATGGCGATGTGGTGGTGTGGGGGGGACCGTCGCGGCTGGTCTTCCATGGCGTGCTGACGCTGAAGCCGGGCAGCCATCCGCTTGTCGGCAGCCGCCGCCTCAACCTCACCTTCCGCCGCGCGCTCTGACCGGAAAGTCACCCGGCGCACGACCGGCCGACCGCGCACCCGCGGGCCTGACGAACGGCCCCCTCATACCAAAGATCCTTGCAAAGGACTCTTTGGTATTCCGATGCAGATTTCTCATGCCATTGGGGCATATGAAAAATCTGCTGTTCTTGAGGCGCGCGGTGCGGTCAGCACTTCGTGCGCCTGGTCTCAGTCGTCTCCGGGCGGCTCGTCCTGGTCCCGGTCATGGTCATGGTCGCCCTCATGGCCGGGGGGCAGACGCTCCAGGGTGGCGGGATTGAACTTCGCCCGCATGCGCTCGCCGCGGCCGTTGATGGCCCTGACCTTGTAGCAGCCGTCGTCGGTGCGGATGAGGAAATCGGTCCAGCCCTCGGCGCGCAGCTTGGCCGCCAGCGCCTCCCGGGGCTGCCAGTCCGACAGCGGCACGGCACAGTCGCGCTCCGCCCGCGCCGGCGGCGCCACAAGGCAGAGACCGCCGATCAGGAGCGCCGCTCCCCAGAAACGCCTCACCGCGTGCCCTCCTCCCCACCAGCCATGTTCCATCGCGTCAGAAAGCATGCCGAGCTGACGTCCACCTGAACGGGCGGCACGAAATATCGTGCCCCCTCCCCGGCCCGGCCGCGCTAGGGTGGCATGGGACGGCCCGGGGGAACAGATGCGCATCCTGCTTGTGGAAGACGATCCGGTGCTGGGCATGGCGGTGCGCGACCAGATCGTCGCCGACGGACATTCCGCCGACTGGGTGACCCGGCTGTCCGAGGCCGAGACCGCCATCCGCGCCGCCGCCTTCGAGCTGGTGCTGCTCGATCTGATGCTGCCCGATGGCCGCGGTCTCGATTTCCTGAAGCGCCGCCGCACCGCCGGCGACGTCACCCCGGTGATCGTGCTGACTGCCCGGGACCAGATCTCCGACCGCATTGCCGCGCTGGATGCCGGGGCCGACGACTATCTGGTGAAGCCCTTCGACCTGTTCGAGCTGTCGGCCCGCATCCGTGCCGTCGGCCGGCGCTATGCCGGCAACCCCAATCCGCTCGTCACCTTCGGCGAGCTGGAAATCGACCTTGCCGCCCGCTCCATCCGCCGGGCCGGCAGGCCGGTGTCGCTGACGGCGCGGGAATGGTCGCTGTTCGAGGCCTTCGTGCAGCGTCCCAACCAGCTGATGTCCAAGCCGCAGCTGGAGGAGCGCCTCTATTCCTTCGATGCCGAGGTGGAGAGCAACACCATCGAGGTCTATATCGCCCGGCTGCGCAAGAAGCTCGGCGCCGAGGTGATCGAGACCGTGCGCGGCATGGGCTACCGGCTGGGCGGAGGGGCGGCATGACGCCGTCCGGACCGCCCCGCGGCTGGAGCCTCGGCCGGCGGCTGGGGCTGTGGCTGGCGGTTTCCGTCACCGCCCTGTGGCTGGCGGCCGCCACCGTCGCCGGCATCGTGCTGAAGCGCGAGATCGACCAGGTGTTCGACAGCGCCCTGCAGGAGGTGGCCCAGCGGGTGCTGCCGCTCGCCTATGCCGAACTGCTCTCGCGCGAGGCCGACGACCCGCCCCAGCGCATGGCGCCCACCGGCCCGCACCGGGAATATATCTCCTATGTGGTGCGCGACGCCGCAGGCCGCGACCTGCTGCAATCGAGCGATGCCGCGCTGATGGCGATCCCGACCGGGCTCGCCCCCGGCTTCCACACCACCGGTGAGCTGCGCACCTATACCGAGACCGCCGTGCGCGACACCATCATCGTGACGACGGCGGAGCGCCTCGGCCACCGCAATGCCGCCGTGCGCCATGCCGTGATGGCGCTGATCTGGCCGCTCGTCGCCCTCATCCCGATCGCGCTTGCCGGCGTCTGGCTGACGCTCCGGCTGTCGCTCAAACCGGTGCTCGCCTTCCGCGGCGCGCTGGAGGCCCGCGGACGCGGCAACCTGTCCCCGGTCTCGACCAGCGGCCTGCCCGACGAGCTGACGCCGATCGCCGCCTCGGTCAACGCGCTGATGGAGCGGCTGCGCGGGGCGCTGGAGGCCGAGCGCGGCTTCACCGCCAACAGCGCCCATGAACTGCGCACCCCGATCGCCGCGGCGCTGGCCCAGACCCAGCGGCTGATGGCCGAGCTGGAGGACGGCCCCTCCCGGGAGCGCGCCCGGGCCATCGCCTCGGCGCTCCGGCGGCTGTCGCGGCTGTCGGAAAAGCTGCTCCAGCTGGCCAAGGCCGAAGGCGGCGGGCTGGTGGCCGAGCATCCCGGACCGCTCGCCCCGGTGCTGCGGCTGGTGATCGCCGAGCTCGACCGCCAGACCGACCGCGGCGACGACATCGCCCTTGATCTGCCCGCAGGCGACGGCCCGGTCTCGGACCTCGATCCCGATGCCTTCGCCATCCTCGCCCGCAACCTGATCGAGAACGCCCTGAAGCATGGCAGCCCCGAGGCGCCGGTGATCGTGCGGCTCTCGGGCGACCTGTTCGAGGTGGAGAATCGCGGCGATCCCGTGCCGGCCGACGTGCTGGCCCGGCTGGAGCGGCCCTTCGAGCGCGGACCGACCGGGGCCGATGGCTCCGGCCTCGGGCTGGCGATCGCCGCCGCCATCTGCCGCGGCGCCGGCCTCGGCTTCCATCTCGCCTCGCCGATTCCCGGGGAGACCGACGGCTTCCGCGTCCGCGTGCGCCTGCCGTCAACGAAGCTGACAGGAAGCTGAACGGAAATCGCCGCCGGCTTCAGGTCGGTGTCAGGTGGCGGCGCGAGGGTGTCCCCGTCAGAGACGAACCGGGACACCCGACCATGAAGATCCGCAGCCTCCTCGCCGCCACCCTGCTGCTCTCGGCCACCGGCCTCGGCACCGCCTTGGCCGCCCCCCATTTCGGCTACCCGCCGCAGCCGGAGCGCGCCGGGCGTCTCGCCGCCCCCGCCTGCGAACGGCCTTATCTCCAGGTCTCCGACCGGGACGATGACGACCGCGATGACGATCATCGCAAGCACGCCTCGGGCAAGCACCGCGACCACGACGATGAGGATGACGACGACGATCGGGACGGTCGCCGGTCGCGGTCCGCCGCGCCCATGAACCCGAATGCGCCGGTGCCCGACAACGGCCTCTTTGCCGGCAGGGCGCGCCCGCAGGTGCAGGTGCAGTAAGCCCCGCCTGCCTTGCCCGAGCCGTCCCCCTTTCTCCTTTTCCGGACCGATCAGATGAAGTTCGCCCTTCCCGCCGTTGCCGTCACGGCCAGTTTTCTCGCCCCCATGGTCGCCGAGGCCAAGCCCGTCACCTTCGAGACCACGCTGAAGGACTATGGCGGCAACGGCGCCTATGTCGTGCTCTACGTGACCGATGCCGCCGGTGCCTACAAGGGCACGCTGTGGATGGCGGGCGGCAAGAGCAAGTACTATCGCCATCTGACCGACTGGGAGCGCGCCTCCGGCGGCAACCTGGCCGAGATCGACGGCATCACCGGCGCCAGCATCGGCTCCGGCCGCACCCTGAAGATCAGCCTCGACCTCGCCGATGCCCTCATCGACGCCGGCTATCAGGTGCATGTCGACACCGCCGTCGAGGACGGCATGGACAACCCGTCCGAAGTGGTGGTGCCGCTGACCGCTGCCCAGTCCGGCAAGCCTGTCGCCGGCAAGGGCTATGTGAAGTCCTTCACCGTCTCCTTCTGATCCTGTTCCGGACACCCTTCCATGCTGCGCCGCCTCCATGCGTTGCCGGGCATCGTGCTTGCGCTCGGCCTGACCGTCACGGCCCTTTCCGGGACCGTGCTTTCCGTCCAGCCGGCGCTGGACAAGGCGACGGTTGCCGCCATCCCCGCCGGCACCAGCGTTGCCGATCTGGCCGGCCGGGTGGCCGTGCGCCATGAGGCGGTGAGCAAGCTCAGCCAGCGCGCCGATGGCAGCTTCACCGCCACCGTCAGCGATGGCGGCACCCGGTCGGTGGAGGTGGTCGATCCGGCCACCGGCGCCGGTCTCGGGCCTTATCAGACCTCCGAGTTCACCCGCTGGGTCACCAGCCTGCACCGCGCCTTCCTCGCGGGCGATGCCGGCCGGATCGCCGCCGCCATCAGCGCGCTGATGATGCTGGGGCTGTCGGCTTCCGGGCTGATGCTGATGGCGCGGCGGCTGGGCGGCTGGTCCGCGCTCCTGAAGCCCGTGCGCGGCCGCCCGGCGGAACGCCTGCATGGCGAACTCGGCCGTCTGGCCGTGGTCGGCCTCGTGCTGTCGTCGCTCACCGGCCTGTGGATGTCGGCCGGCACCTTCAGCCTGCTGCCGGAAAGCCAGTCGGTGTCCGTCGTCGTCACCGGCAGCGGGGGTGCGGCGGCGCCCGCCGGCAGCCTCGCCGGGCTTCAGGTCGTGCCGCTGTCGGAGCTGCGCAGCCTCTCCTTCCCCGACCCGCAGGACCCGACCGACATCTTCACCCTGACGACAGCCGGAGGCGAGACCGCCATCGACGCCGCCACCGGCGCCGTGCTGGCCACGACCCCGGCGACCCTGATGGACCGGGTGAGCGACCTCATCCGGACCCTGCACACCGGCCGCGGCGCGTGGGCGCTGGGCCTCCTGCTGGGGCTTTCGGCCCTCGCCGTGCCCGCGCTCGGCGTCACCGGCACGCTGATGTGGGCCCGCCGCCGTGCCGCCCGGCCGCGCATCGCCGGCAATGCCGGCTGGACCCAGGCCGACACGGTGATCCTCGTCGGCAGCGACGGCAACTCCACCTGGGGCTTTGCCGGCACGCTCCACGCCGCGCTC
>JBBSSF010000022.1:0-15503 GCA_038242345.1 Hyphomicrobiales bacterium | reverse complement strand
TGTTGGCGACACCGCGCCAGCGGCCGAACCAGTCGGAAGTCGGCGGCAGGCTCTGCTCGAAGGTGTCGAGACCGGCGATCGGCGAGCCGTCCTTCAGGGTGCGCAGACCACCCTCGCGCTTCTTCCACAGCCAGTTATAGACCATGGTGTGGGTGTCATCGAGCGGCACATAGGCATCCGCCACCACGTTCCTGGAGAACTTCCCGTCGGGGAACATCGTCCAGAACGGGAACAGGAAGTGGGCGACACGATAATAATAATTGTCGCCGCTCGGCCGGTAGGCGGCATACATGCTGCCCCAGTCGGTCAGCTCGACATGATAGTCGGGATGCTTGTTGAGGACGGTCAGCGCGTTGAGATCGTCCGGATCGACATCCTCGTCGGCGATGTGGCCGGCGTGCAGGAAGCCGAAATGGGAGGTGTCGATGTCGCCTTCCAGCACCTGCAGCCAGTTGCACTCGCGCAGCGCACAGGTGATGTACATCTCCCCTTCCGGCACCATCAGGGCTTCCATGACGGGCAGCGGCGGCGGGGTCTGGCGCTTGCCCATATAGGTCCAGATGACGCCGTTGCGCTCGACGGTCGGATAGGCTTTCGCCTTCACCCGGTCCTCGAAGCGCCGGCCCGGCGGCACGTTCGGCATCTCCAGGCAGTTGCCCTCAACGTCGAACTTCCAGCCATGATAGATGCAGCGGATGCCGCCTTCCTCGTTGCGGCCGAAGAACAGCGAGGCGCAGCGGTGCGGGCAGCGATGGTCCATCACGCCCACCCGGCCTTCGCTATCGCGGAAGGCGATGAGCTTTTCGCCGAGCAGCGGAATGCGCAGCGGCGCGCCATCGGCCGCAAGTTCGGACGAGAGGCAGGCGGGGATCCAGTATTCCCGCATCAGCTCGCCCATGGCGGTGCCGGGACCGACCCGGACGAGGGTTTCGTTTTCCTCGGCGCTCATCATCGCCAGTCCTCCGTCGAGAGTTTCGCCGCGGCCCAGTCGCCAACGGTCGCCGCCGGCCGGGCGCCCGTCAGCGCCTCGGCAAGCCCCCAGGAAATGAGGGCGGAGAGCTTGAAGCCATGGCCCGAGCAGGCGCTGACGCAGAAGCCGCGGGCGCCGAGGGACTTCACGATGAAGCCCTCGTCCTCGGTCACGGTGTAGAAGCAGGCCCGGCCTTCAATCAGGCCGTACTCGCCCGAGCGGGCAAAGGAGCGGTTGAAGCCCGGCCAGATCGCCGAGAGATCATGCTCGGTCGCCGTCCGGTCCTCGTCCGCATTGCCCTCGCGCGAGAACCGGTGATCGCCGACCTTCAACCGGGCACCGGCGCGCGGCGGCAGGGTATAGAGCCCGGCGCCGACATCGCGCACCACGACGATCGGCGCCGTGCGCCACGCCTGCATCAGGTCCGGCGGCGGGGCGAGATAGGCGACCGCCTGCCGCGACGGCACGGCGACGCCGCGCAAGCCCGGCACCAGCCGGTCGATCCACGGCCCCGTGGAAACCACGACCTGATCGCCGGAATAAGTCTTTCCGTTGGCCACCAGCGTGCCGGCCTCCGGGTCGATTTCGGTGACTTCCGAATAGGCATGCAGCTTCACGCCGAGTTCCAGCAGCCGCACGACGACATCGGTCATGATGCGGATCGGGAACAAGAGGCCGGTGCCATCGGTCCAGACGGCGCGCAGCAGGCCGTCGGTCTCGACATAGGGATATTTCTCGGCAACCTCGGAGAGCGGCACATCGTGATAGCCGATGCCCATCTCGTCCAGCGCCCGGGTGGTCGGGGCGTACCAGCCATCCTCCACCCGCAGGCAATAGAGCGAGCCGGTCGGGTGATAATGGCTGACGCCGAGATCGTCCCACAGCGTGTCCCACGCCTTGAAGGCGCGCGGCATCATGCGGGCATAGTGTTCCAGCTTGCCATAGGCATGCCGGGTGATGCGGTGCTCGTCATGGGAGGAGTTGCCGGGGCACGGCAGCGGTCCCTTGTCGAAGATTTCGACCGCAACGCCCTTCTTTGCCAGCCACCAGGCGGTGAGCAGACCATAGATGCCGCCACCGGCGATCAGCACCTTCTGCGCGGGTGCGCCCGTCATGTCTCGCTCTCCTTGCTCGTCACCCGGTCGGCGCCATAGGCATCTTCCAGATAGGCACGGGAATATTTGTCGCTTGCCAGATCGCCGGCGATGCGGGCGGCATCGCGCCCCGCGGGCGGGCCATAGCCCCCGGCCCCGGCGGTTTCCACGATCAGCGCCTCGTCGGGGCCGACGGTGACGATGCCGGGCTTGGTCGGCAGGTCGCGCTCGATGCCATCGCTCCCACGGAAGCGGAAGCGGCCCTTGCCGCCTTCCAGCCCGCCGAACAGGCCCCAGGGGGCATGGCGGAAGCGTTCGCCCTGCCCGGTGAAGATGGCCGGGCCGCCGCGCGGCTTCACCACGCGCCTGAGGCCGAGACCGCCGCGGTTGGTGCCGGCGCCGCCAGAATCGGGCACGAAGGTGTAGCTCTCGATCATCAGCGGATATTCGCTCTCGATCGCTTCCACCGGCAGGTTGGAGGTGTTGATGAGGTGCACCTGCACGCCATCCTTGCCGTCCCTGGTCGCCCGACCGCCGAAGCCGCCGCCCACCGTTTCCAGATAGACATAGGGCTTGCCGGTCTCGGGATCGGAGCCGGAGAACACCGCCATGGTGTTGGCGCCGTTGGCAGCCGCCACCACGGCATCGGGGAGCGCCGGGGCGAGCGCGCCCAGCACGACGTCGATGATGCGCTGGCAGGTGTTGGCCCGGCCGGCCACCGCCGACGGAAACACCGGATTGACGATGGTGCCTTCCGGCGCGACGAGGTCGATCATGTCGAGCATGCCCTGATTGCTGGGCACGTCCGGATCGAGCCGCGCGCGGAAGGCATAGACGACCGACGACTGGGTGGCGCGATAGGGGCAGTTGATGTTGCCCCGGACGGCCGGCGAGGAGCCGGTGAAATCCACCTTCACCCGGCCGTCGGGGTCGTCGCCGACGGTGATCGTCACCGAAATCGGAATGTCGACGGCGCCGCAGCCGTCATCGTCCATGTAGTCGGTGAAGCTGTAGACGCCGGCCGGGATCTTCTTCGCCGCGCCGGCCATGCGGGAGAAGGTGCGGCCGATGAGTTCGTCGAAGGCCGTCGTCAGGGTGTCGCGGCCATAGCGGGCGGCGAGTTCATGCACCCGGCGGGCGCCGAGATGGCAGGCGGCGATCTGGGCGAAGTGATCGCCCTTGCGCTCTTCGGGCACCCGGGCATTCAGGAGGAAAATATCCAGAATATCCGTGTTCAGCTTGCCTTCGCTGAACAGCCGCACCGGCGGGATGCGCAGGCCTTCCTGATAGATCTCGGTCCCACCCGACATGGAGCCCGGCGTCATGCCGCCGATATCTGCATGGTGCGCGATGTTGCACATGAAGCAGACGAGTTCGCCGTCGACGAACACAGGCATCGACAGGTTGATGTCGGGCAGATGGGAGCCGCCGGCGGCATAGGGATCGTTGGCGGCGAAGATGTCGCCTTCCTTGAAGTCCGAGAGGGCGTATTTCGCCAGCATCGCATTGGTGAGGCCCAGCATCGACGAGAGATGAATGGGCTGGGAGCGCTCCGACAGCACGATCATCCGGCCCTTCGGGTCGATGAGGGCGGTGGAATGGTCGTTGCGTTCCTTGATGTTGGTGGAATAGGCGCTCTTCATCAGGACGATGAAGGTCTCGTCGGCAATGGACTTCAGGCCGGAGAGCAGGATTTCCAGGGTGACGGGATCGAGGGTCTCGGACATGGCCTCACTCCGCCGCGTCGATGAGGAGATTGGCGCTGGCATCCACCGTCACTCGGTCGCCGGGGAAGATGACGGTGGTGGCGTCGAGCTGGTCGACGATCGCCGGGCCGATGAAGCTCTGGCCGGGCACCAAGGCAGCACGATGATAGATCGCCGCCTCAAGGCAGGCATCGCGGCCGAACCAGACCGGACGCGAGCCCGTCGGCTCCGGCGCCGCCACCGTTTCCGGTGCCACGGCCGCATCGGGGGCGGAGCCGGTGCGGCCGATGGCGGAGAGGCGGAAATTCACCAGTTCGATCGGCGCGGCGGCATTGTGGAAGCCATAGACCCGGTCGTGCACGGTGAAGAAGGCGGCCGTCAGCGCCGCCGCGTCCAGCCGTTCGCCCGGAGCGACCGGCACGCCGAGCTCGAAATTCTGGCCGACATAGCGGATATCCACCGTCACATCGGCGCCGCGCGCCGCGGCCGGAATGTCTTCGCGCACGAACCAGTCATCGGCCTCGCCGGCAAGCTCGGCCAGCACCGCTTCCGCCGCCGGCAGGTTCTCCGGCGTCAGCGCCATCGGCCGGGTGCGGACAAAATTCTCGCGCTGGTCGGACACCACCAGCCCCTCGGCGCAGAAGAGGCCGGGATGCAGCGGGATCAGCACCCGCCGGATCCCCAGCGCCCGGGCAACGGCAGAGGCATGCAGCGCGCCGGCACCGCCGAAGGCCATCAGGGTGAAATCGCGCGGATCATGGCCGCGCTCCACCGAGATGGTGCGGATGGCGCGCACCATGTTGGCGACGACAATATCGACGACGCCCAGCGCCGCGTGTTCCAGGCTGAGGCCGGTGGCAGCCGACAGCGGCGCGATCGCGGCCTTCGCCTTGTCGCCATCCAGCACCATGGCGCCGTTCAGCAGCTCCGGCGAGAGCCGGCCGAGCACCAGATTGGCGTCCGACACCGTCGGTTCGGTGCCGCCGCGGGAATAGCAGGCCGGACCCGGCACGGCGCCGGCCGACTGGGGGCCGACCTTCATCAGGCCGCCGCGGTCCATCCACGCGAGAGACCCGCCACCGGCGCCGACGGCGTTGATGTCGACGCTGGCAAGCCGCACCGGATAGCCCTCGATCCAGCGGTCGTGCGTCGTCTCGGCGGTGAGCCCGCGGATCAGGCAGACGTCCGAGGAGGTGCCGCCGATGTCCAGCGTGATGATGTCCGGCTCGCCGGCGGCGCGCGCAATCGCGATCGCGCCGGCGACACCCGCCGCCGGGCCGGAGAGCGCCGTGCGGATCGGCAGTTCGCGCGCCCGCGGCGCCGAGATCAGGCCGCCGCTCGACTGGTTGATGCCGAGACGGGCATCGGGGGCGCGCGCCTTCAGGGTCTGTTCCAGCTCGGCCAGATAGCCGTGCATGACCGGCTGCAGCCAGGCGTTCAGCACTGTGGTCGAGAGCCGCTCATATTCGCGGAATTCCGGCTGCACCTCGTGGGACGCAGACACATGCACGCCCGGCAGCGCCGCCCGGAGCGCGGCCGCCAGCCGCGCCTCATGGTCGGCGTTGGCGAAGGCAAACAGCGTGCAGATGGCGACGGCATCGACCTTGGCAGCCGTCACCGTTGCCACGACACGGGCAATCTCCGCGTCGGTCAGCGGCGTCACCACCACGCCGCCCTTGGTGATCCGCTCGGTGACCTCGAAGCGCAGCGCGCGCGGCACCAGCGGCGGCGGGTTATCCACCTGCATGTCATAGATCAGCGGCCGCACCTGCCGGCCGATTTCCAGCAGATCCCGGAAACCTTCCGTCACCACCAGCGCAACCCGGCCGCCGCGGTGCTGGATGAGGGCGTTGGTGGCAACCGTGGTGCCATGGGCAAAGCGGCTGATGCTGCGCGGGTCGATGCCTTCCCGGGCGCAGAGCTCGGCGAGGCCATTCAGGATGGCTTCCGACGGGTCATGCGGCGTGGAGGGGCGCTTGTGATAGAGCGTCAGCCCGTCCTGATCGCGCCGGGCGTAGAAATCCGTGAAGGTGCCGCCGGTGTCGACACCGATCGTCCAGGTGGTCATCATCCCCTCCCCCTCAGGCGTCCGCCGGCGCGGCGGCGATGCCGTCGGGTGACAGGCCGGTGAGCCGGCGATAGCCCTCCCGGTCGACGGCGCCTTCGGTGGCAATGGTCAGCACGCGGCTGGCCGCAACCAGACCGGCCAGCGCCCGCCCCTCGGCACCGCGCGCCAGATGGACGAGGCCGGCCAGCCCCGCCACCCCGGCATCACCGATGACGACCGGCGCATCGCCATAGCTTCCGCGGCCGAAGGCTTCCATGGCATCGCGGGCGACGCCATCGGGAATGGTCATGTAGAGGGCGCCCAGCCGGTGAAGCACCGGCCAGGCCAGCGCCGAGACCTCGCCGACCGACAGGCCGGCCATGATGGTCTCCAGATCGCCCTCGATGCGCACCGGCGCGCCGGCCGCCGCGGTGGCGATCAGGCAGGCGGCATTTTCCGGCTCGACGATGATGAAGCGCGGGCGCGGCGCGCCCAGATCGTCGCACTGATCGGCAATCAGCCCGGCAACCGCCGCCGCCATGCCGCCGCAGCCGCCCTGCAGCACCACATGGGTGGGGGCATCGGCCGAGGGAATGGCGTCCAGCGCCTCGCGCACCAGCACGCCATAGCCGGCCATCACCCGGGCGGGCGCGGGATCGGCGAGATCGTCGCTGGTGTCGGCGACCAGAATCCAGCCCTTTTCCCGGGCGACCCGGGCGGCCTCGGCCACGCTGTCATCATAGTTGCCGGCGATGCGCACGGTGTCGCCGCCGACCTCGCGGATCAGCGCCTCGCGACCGGGGCTGACAGCGCGATGCAGATAGACCACCGCCCGTGCGCCGAAGCGCTGCGCGCCCCAGGCGACCGACAGGCCGTGATTGCCGTCGGAGGCCGTCACCATGGTGATGCCGCGGGTGATCCCGGCAAAGCGGCCGCTTTCCAGATCCGCCGCGCTGGCGGTCTCGCCGGTGGCAGCGGCAACTTTTTCCTGCAGCGCCCGCATGACGGCATAGGCCCCGCCCAGCGCCTTGAAGGAGCCGAGACCGAAGCGCGGCGCCTCATATTTGCACCAGACACGGCCAAGACCGAGAGCGGCCGCCAGACCCGGGAAGGCCAGCAGCGGCGTGGGCGTGTAGCCGGACCAGGCCCGGATCTCGGCGCCCGCCCGGGCAGCCTCGGCACGGGAGAAGACACCGTCCAGCGGCCGGAGGGCGCGCTCGCCCGGGGCGGCAAGGAACAGGGACGGCAGGGAGGAAGGCGCGGTCATCAGATCCCGAACGCTCATGACTGTCTCAGGGGGAACTGACGTCAGCCTAGAGCGCGTCCAGGAAAATGGGAAGCAGAATTTTCCTGAATGAAAAATTTTCCCGCAGATCGGCAGCACCGCAAAAAGCCGGGACGCTTCCCGCGCCCGTCCTCCCGCGGACGCAGATGTGCCTCCCCGTCCGGGAACGAGCGAGGAGGTGACAGGGCAAGGCGTCAGACGGGATCATACCAGCCGCACGAAGTGCTGACCGCACCTTAGAGCATTTTCAAGCGAAGTGGTCGCCGGTCCGCGTGAAGAAAATGCGCTAAATCAAAAAACTAGAGAATTTCCGGTGAGCCAAAGCGAACGGAAATTGCTCTAGCGCCTGAAGGGCGGCAGATTTCTCATATGCCCCGAGGACATGAGAAATCTGCATCGGAATACCAAAGAGTCCTCTTCGAGGATCTTTGGTATCAGACCGGTTCGGCCGTCGAGCCATCGTCATAGAGGAAGGTGCCGACCGCCGACGAGCGGCTCGGATCATAGCACACCGACAGGATGTGGGCGTCTTCCGGGCTGACGGACAGATAGGCGTGGCCCATCTCGCTGTCAAAATAGCAGCTTTCCCCGGCCTTCAGCCGGAAGGGTGCATAGAATTCCGTGTGCACTTCCAGCTCCCCGGCAATGACGAAGACGAACTCCTCGCCATGATGCCGGTTCAGCTCGACAAAATCCTCGATGCTGCGGGCCTTCACCCGCATTTCCAGCGGCACCATGCCCTTGGCCGAGAGTTCGGTGGAGTGCACCTTGTAGCGATATTGCGCCGTCTCGAAGACGGCGTCCTCATCCTCGCGCCGGGTGATGGTGCGGCGGCCCGAGGCGAGCATGGTCGGCATCGGATTGAAGAAGGTCTCGATGGCGACGCCGAGGCCATTGCAGATGCGGGTCAGCGTGTCAAAGGAGGCGGACACCTGCTGGTTCTCGATCTTGGACAGGGTCGAGATCGCCACGCCGGTCTTCTTCTGGACGTCCTGCAGGGTCATCCGCCGCTCGGAGCGCAGCTCCTTCAGCCGCTCGCCGATCGCCTGGGTGCGCTGCCGGTTCCTGTTTTTCGTCATCGCGTTCCCGCCTGCCGTCGCGTCCGGACCCTCCGGCCGGGGTCGTCGCTCCAATCGGAAATATTTTTCCCGGATTGCATCCCAAGTTAAACCGCCCGCCCGATCCGGACAAGAGGCCCCCGCTTCGCCTTCTTGCGATAGGCGGGGCTGAATCTGTATTCCAGCCACTCGGAGAGCTTCGATGCCGGATAGCTGATGGCAAAATAGATAACAGCCACGAGAGCGAAAATCTCGAAATGCCGAAAGGTCGCAGAGGCGAGCAACTGGCCACTCAACATCAGGTCGCGCATCGTGATAACCGAGACGAGTGACGAATCCTTGAAGATGGAGACGAAGAAGTTTCCAAGCGCGGGGATGATGATCCTGACCGCCTGGGGCAGGATGATCCGCCGCATCATCAGCCCCCGGGACATGCCAAGGGCGGACGCCGCCTCCCACTGCCCGTTCGGCACGGCGCCGATGCCCGAGCGGAACACCTCCGCCATATAGGCGGCATAGTTGATGGAGAGGCCGGCGACGCCGGCAACGAAGGGTGGCAACACGAGGCCGCCATAAGGGAGCACATAATAGATGACGAACAGCTGCAGCAGCAGCGGCGTGCCGCGGATGAACTGGATATAGGCCGCCGCCAGCCAGCGCAGCGGCCAGAACCGCGACAGCCGCGCCACCCCCAGCAACAGCCCGAGGATGAGCGCCAGCGCGAAGGCCAGCAGCGACACCTCGATGGTCACCAGCGCCCCTTTCAGGAGCGGCGGCAGGAATTTTTCCAGATCCAGGCTCGTCATCACGCCGTCCGCTGTCGCCCGCCCGACCGGGCGACCGATCGGCCGCCCGGCTTATCATCCAGGGAAAAGCCTCAGTTGTTCTCGGCGCCAAGGCCCCAGCTGGTCAGGATCTTCTCGATCTCGCCATGATACTGCATCCACTCGATCGCCGCCGAGAACGCGGTCACCAGCTGGATGTCGGCCTGCCGGAAGGCATAGCGGCTATAGGCATTGGGATTGCGGACGCTGCGCGGGCTGTAGCCGGCGACAAGCTCCACCTTCCATTCCGGATGCTCCTTGATGGAGGCGGCCATGACCGGCTGGTCATAGATGACCGCATCCAGCCGGCCCATGGCCAGCTCGGGCAGCATCTGCACCCAGTCCTGATAGGCTTCCACAGTGACACCGGGGATGGCCTCCAGCCACTCGGCATAATTGGAGCCGAGGAGCGTGCCGACCTTGTGGCCCTTCAGCCCCTCCAGGCTCGTCAGCCCCTTGGGGTTGCCGGCCGCCACCACCAGCGCCTCGGCATAATAATAGGTCGGGAAGCAGAAATTCACCACCTGTGCCCGGTTCGGCGTGTACATGATGGAATCGCCCACCATGTCGAACCGCCCGGCCTGCACGCCGGGGATGAGACCATCCCAGCTCACCGTCTGGGCCTCCACCACCGGAATCTTCAGCATCCTGGCGATGAAGCGAATGATGTCGGCGTCGATGCCTTTCCATTCCTTGCCAGTCTCGTCCATGTAGGAAAACGGCCAGGAGTTGGACGAGGCCACGACCAGCTTGCCCTTGGCCTGGATCTTGGCCAGGGAGTCATCGGAGGAGCCGATATCCGGCAGGGTGAAATCGGCAAAGCCGGTGTCCACCGGCGGCATGGCGGCAGCGGCCGGCGCAAGGGCCGGAACCGACAGGGCCAGCCCGGCCGCGCCGGCGCCACTGGTGGTCAGGAAGGAGCGGCGGGAGAACTTCGCGTCGTTGATCGGATCCGTCATGGCAGCAGAACCTTCTCGGGGGGACAAGAGGGAGGCAGGCAGGAGGAAGACTCAGTCGGCAGCCGCAGTCGTGCGCTCGGTGACAGACTGCAGAAACTGCCGGGTGCGCGGGCTCTTCGGAGCCGTGAACAATTGTTCCGGCGGCCCCTTCTCGATGATCGTGCCATCGGCCATGAAGACGAGGGTGTCGGAGACATCCCGGGCAAAGGCCATTTCATGGGTGACCACCACCATGGTCATGCCATCGCGGGCAAGTGCGCGCATCACCTTCAGAACGTCGCCGACAAGCTCCGGATCCAGCGCCGAGGTGGCCTCGTCAAACAGCATCACCTTCGGCTCCATGGCCAGCGCGCGGGCGATCGCGACGCGCTGCTGCTGGCCACCGGAGAGCTCCGACGGCCAGGCGTCCGCCTTGGCCGACAGGCCGACTTTGGCCAGCAGATCCCGCGCCAGCGCCTCCGCCGCCCTGGGGCTCAGCCCGCGCACCCGGATGGGCGCCTCCACGATGTTGCCGAGCACGCTCAGATGCGGAAACAGGTTGAAGCTCTGGAACACCATGCCGATCTGGGCGCGGATCTCGCGGATGCGGCGGTCGCTGTCGCTCACCACCCGGCCGTCGCGCCGGTAGCGATAGACCGGCACGCCCTCGAACCAGATCGTGCCCTGATCGATCCTCTCCAGATGGTTGAGACAGCGCAGCAGCGTCGACTTTCCCGCCCCCGACGGTCCGATGATGCACACCACTTCGCCGCGCGCGATGTCGAGATCGATCGCGCTCAGCACATCCACGCCGCCGAACGACTTCCAGATGCGCTCCAGCCGGAGCACGGGATCTTGCGGACCAGAGGCGGACACTGCCATGCAGATCTTCCTTCGCACTTCCGACAGGCTTCGACCGGCCCCGCCAGATGGCAGGCCGGCGCCCCGGCGCTCCGGTTCGGGGGCAGGAGCGCCGGTGTTCGTCAGAGGGCCCCGATCCAGCCTGTCCGCGCGTGGGGGGGGCACGCGGGCTGCGGGATCGCCATCCCCGGGCGGGCGGCGCGGGATCCTGACAGGAAGGCTAGCAGGAAATCTTTCAGGGGGAAGTGGAAAATTTCTCGAAGGCGGCGTATTTTTCTTGGCCATATCGTCTAAGAAAATTATGCGCAGCCGGGAATTGCAGTCCGGCCGCGCCCCTCCCCCGGATCTGCGACGGACCCCGCTTCATGGCCACTTCCTCCGCCACTTATATCGTGATCGGCGCCGGCTCGGCCGGCTGTGCGGTTGCCGGCCGGCTGTCGGAAGACCCCGATGCCACCGTCGTCGTGTTCGAGGCGGGCCCGCGCAACGACTCGCTGTTCGTGCGCTGGCCGGCAGGCTTCGCCCGGCTGCAGACGGGAAAATATCGCTGGGAGTGGGAGAGCACGCCCCAGGCCGCCTGTGGCGGACGGCAGGTGCCGACGCCCCAGGGGCGCCTGGTCGGCGGCGGCTCGGCGGTCAACGGCATGGTCTATATCCGCGGCAACGCCCGGGATTATGATGGCTGGGCGGCGGCCGGCGCCACCGGCTGGAGCTATGCCGAGGTGCTGCCGGTGTTCCGCCGCGCCGAGGACAACATGCGCTTTTCCGATGCCTTCCACGGCACCGGCGGACCGCTTGGCGTGGCCGACCAGATTTCACCGAGCCCGCTGACCCGGCTGTTCGTGCGCGCCGGGCAGGAGGCGGGCTTTGCCCACAGCGCCGATTTCAACGGCGCCCGTCAGGCCGGCGTCGGCTTCTATCAGGTCACCCAGAGGAATGCCGAACGCTGCAGCTCCGCCCACGCCTATCTCTATCCGGCGCTGGCGCGCGGCAATATCCGGCTGGAACCCGGCGCCCGGGTCACCCGCATCCTGATCGAGGGTGGTCGCGCCGTCGGCGTCGAATATCTGCCCGCCGGCAGCACCCGGACGGAGCGGCTGATGGCCGAGGGCGAAGTGATCCTGTCCGCCGGCGCCATCAACACGCCGAAACTGCTGATGCTCTCCGGCATCGGTCCGGCGGATCATCTGGCCGGGCACGGCATCACGGCCGTGCATGATCTGCCCGGCGTCGGCGAGAACCTGCACGATCATGTCGACGCCTATGTCTGCGTGCGCCTGACCGAGCCCGTCAGCTACACCGGCGCCGACAGCGGCGTCGCGGCGCTGCGCCACGGGCTGGAATATCTGCTGTTCCGCTCGGGCGCGGTGACGTCGAATGCCTGCGAGGGCGGCCTCTTTGCCTCCTCCGATGGCAACGACGACTGGCCGGACATCCAGCTGCATTTCATGCCGGCCATGCTGCCCTCCCACCAGACCATCGGCGGCCATGGCGTCACCGTGCTGTGCTCGGCGCTGCGCCCCAAGAGCCGCGGCCGGCTGCGGCTGGCAAGCAGCGACCCGGCCGCCGATCCGCTGATCGACACCAACTTCCTCTCCCACCCGGACGATATCCGCGTGAACATCGCCGCGCTCAGGGTCGGCCGCGCCGTGATGAACGCGCCGAGCTTTGCCAGGCTGCACGGCGGCGAGGTGTTTCCCGGGCCCGACTGCGACAGCGATGCGGCGCTCGGCGATTATGTCCGCCGCACCGCCAAGACCGATTTTCACCCGGTCGGCACCTGCCGCATGGGGCAGGATCCGCTGGCCGTCGTCGCGCCGGATCTGCGCCTTCACGGCATCGACGGCCTGCGGGTGGCGGATGCCTCGGTGATGCCGGCCATCGTCTCCGGCAACACCAACGCCCCGTCCATCATGATCGGCGAGCGCGCCGCCGATTTCATCCGCGGCCGCGCACCCGCCGGCACCCGATGACAGGCCCGAGCGATCCCCGGTCCGACCGGCTGATTTCCGCCACCCTCACCTTCCTGCGCCGCACGCTGAAGGTGTCGGGGGCGATGTTCTACTGGATCGACCCGGGGCTGGAGACCTCCAACGACGCCATCATCGACATGCCCGGCGATCTCGTCGACCGCTACCGGGCGGAAATGCGCCTGTTCGATCCGTTGCTGGTCAGTCGTCTGGTAAAATCCGGCACCAAGGTCGGCCTGCTCGACCGGGAAGCCTCCAGCATCGCGCCGGAGGACTTCGCCCGCTATCGCGCCTTCCTTGCCAGCTATGATGTCGTCGACAATATCGACCTGCTGTTCTTTGCCGATGGTGTCGCCTATGCCGGCGTCAGCCTCGCCCGCCGCTCCGGCGAGCCGCCTCTGCCCCAGGATGCCGAGACCCTGGAAGCCATCCGCGACTATCTGGAATTCACCCTTCAGACCCATGCGCGGCTGCGCGCCATGCGCCTGAAAGACCGGCTGGCCGGCGAAGCCGGGCTGACGAAGCGGGAAATCGACGTCGTGGAACTGATCTGCGCCGGCGCTTCCAATCAGGATATCGCCGAGCTTCTGGGGCTCCGTCTCCAGACCGTCAAAAGCTATGTGCGCGAAATCTTCCAGAAAATGGGCTGCGACAGCCGCGTGGCACTGGTGGCCCGCGTCACGCGGTTGCAACTGCCATAGTGTTTCGGGGGCGTCGGCCCCCGATGCCCCCCCCCGGAGGCCCGCGGGCCTCCGGACCGCCCCGCTTTTTCGTCAGTCGGCAATATCCGACAGGAAATCGGCGATCGCGGAATTGGCGCCGGAGCCTTCCTTGAGGAGATCGGTCCCCAGCGGCTTCACGGTGCCGGGATCGCGCACGGTGACCATCGGGTCCTCGAAATCGCGGACATAGCCCATGCCGAGACAGCCCATCTGATAGCCCATCACCTTGAGAAGATCATCCGGCAGGGTGCGGGCAACCTCGATCGGGGTGGTCAGATACTGGTTCTCTTCCTGCCGCACCCAGCCGACGGCATAGGTGATGTTGAGGGCCTGACGCACGCCATCGGTGGCATTCTGGCCGGCGCCGTGGAACACCTTGCCGGTATAGAACAGCGCCGAGCCGCGGGACATTTCGGCGGCGAGGCTGTCCTCATACTTGTAGTGCCGGCCCTTCTCGGTCTGGCTGTTCGGCACCACCCGGGTGGCGCCGTTGGCTTCCGTGTAGTCGCTCATCGCCCAGAGCATGTTGCACTGGACATGATAATCCTGCGGGAAGGGGAAGAAGTCCCAGATGGTCTCGTCCTGATGCAGCTTCTGGGCCGGCGAGCCCGGATAGACACTGATGATCTGGGTCAGCTGGAGCTGGAACCGGGTCGCCTTCTTCAGCAGCCCCCTGGTCGCCCCCAGCGCCAGCGGGTGCATGATGAGCTGGTGCGAGGTCGGCGAGCGGGCAATCAGCGCGCCGGTGCGCCTGGTCTTCTTGCCGAGATAATTGTCATAGCCATAGGCCGTGCCCTCGATGAAGGGGGCCATCTCGGCCCGGATCCGGTCCATGGTCTCCGGCGTCGCGAGATCATCGACGATGGCATAGCCGTCGGTTTCCAGCGCCTGGACGATGGTCTCGACCGGAACATCCTTCGGATAGTGCTTCAGGGACATGGGATCCGTCTCTTAGGGGGAATGGGGGAAGCCGATGCCCGGAGCATCGCCCCGCGCTCCTTCCCCGACAACCCCACTTTGGAGGGGATCAGAAAAAGAAGAGCGAACGGGAAAAACTTCCCTCCGTCCAGGCGCACGACGTGCTGACCGCATCCGAGCGCCTGAAGATCAGCAGATTTTCCATATGCCCCAGGAACATGGAAAATCCGCCCGAAATGCCAAGGGATCCTTTTCACGGGCCTTTGGCATCCCCCGGACATGAAGAAGCCCCGGCGGAGCGGGTCCGCCGGGGCCAATCCTCATACCCGGCACACGAAGTGCTGACCGCACCCGCGCGCCTGAAGACCAGCGGATTTCTCATATGTTCCAAGGGCATGAGAAATCCGCATTTGAATGCCAAAGAGTCCTCTTCGAGGATCTTTGGTATCAGTCCATCGGATCGGGTCCGATCAGAAGCCCATGCCGCCGCCCGGCATGGCCGGCATCGCCGGGGCGTCCTTCGCCGGCTTCTCGGCCACGATCGCCTCGGTGGTGATGAGGAGCGAGGAGACCGAAGCCGCATCCTGCAGCGCCGTGCGCACGACCTTGGCCGGGTCGATGACGCCCTGGGCGAACAGATCGCCATATTCGCCGGTCTGGGCGTTCCAGCCGAAGGCCAGCTCGTCCTTCTCCAGCAGCTTGCCGACGATCACCGAGCCATCGGCACCGGCATTGGCGGCAATCTGGCGGGCCGGAGCCTGAATGGCGCGGCGCACGATGTCGACGCCCACCTTCTGGTCCGCATTGGCGGTGGCAACGCCGTCCAGCACCTTCAGCGAACGCAGCAGGGCCACGCCGCCGCCCGGCAGCACGCCCTCTTCCACCGCAGCGCGGGTGGCATGGAGCGCGTCATCAACGCGATCCTTCTTCTCCTTCACCTCGACCTCGGTGGCGCCGCCGACGCGGATCACCGCAACACCGCCGGCGAGCTTGGCCAGACGCTCCTGCAGCTTCTCGCGGTCGTAGTCCGAGGTGGTTTCCTCGATCTGCGCCTTGATCTGGCCGATGCGGGCGTCGATGGCGTCCTTCTCGCCGACGCCGTCGACGATC
>JBBSSF010000021.1:0-15593 GCA_038242345.1 Hyphomicrobiales bacterium | reverse complement strand
GACATGGTTCATCCTTTCAGGATGACGGATTTTTCCGTCATTCAACTGAGAGAGGGGAATAAATTTCTCCGCTGAGCGGTGCACATATATTAGTTCATGAGCGCGACAGCTAAAGGAATTGTGGACCCGGGCGACCCGCAGGCGCGGAAATTCCTGTCGTCTGAAAGGGCGCATCAGGAAAAACATGGATCGCGGCGGGCGGCGGGGCTGGGTACGGTCTACGGGATTTCACGCACGCGGACCGCAAGGAGACCCTGTTTCATGTCGCAAGCCCCGACCCTCACCGAGACCCTGGCCGACTTCCAGGCGAAGCGCGCGCCGACGATGTCGCCGGCCGCGCTCGGCATCAATGTGAACCAGCGCCGCCTTCTGGTGGAAACGGCCGACCGGGCCGGCTTCGTCAAGGCCGGCGACCCGGTGGCGCCCTTCACCCTTGCCGAAGTCGGCGGAGCGGAACTGACGCTCGCGGGGCTGCTCGCCCGGGGGCCGCTGGTGCTGGTGTTCTTCCGCTTTGCCGGCTGCCCCGCCTGCAATATCGCGCTGCCCTATTATGACCGCTTCCTGGCCCCAGAGGTCGCCCGGCGCGGCGCCACGCTGGTGGGCGTCAGCCCGCAGGTGCCCGAGCGGCTCGCGGCCATCAAGCAGCGGCACGGGCTCGGCTTTGCCATCGCCAGCGATGCCGGCAACGCCCTCGGACGCCGGTTCGGGATCCTCTACACCTTCGACGAGCCCTCCCGGCAGGCCTCGCTCGCCAGCGGCACGCCCATCGGCGAGGTGACCGGCACCGGCACCTTCGAGCTGCCGATGCCGGCCGCGATCCTCATCGATACCGACGGGGTCGTCCGCTTCGCCGATGTCAGCCCGGACTGGCTGGTGCGCACGGAGCCGGCCGACATTCTGGCCGCCCTCGACGCCTTGGAGGCACCGGCGGAAGCGGCTGCCGAATAAACCCGTCCGCCCCGGACATCCCGGCCGACTGTTTCGGATACGCGGCCGAAGCGGGCCATCTGTTCATCCAGTGCGAACAGTGTGGCCGCATCGGGCCGGCTGTTGCGGTGGTCCGGGAGACGCCATCTTGGCTGCAACAGGAACGGGCGCCGCCACTTCGGGTGGCTCCCGCTTCACAGTCGCAGATTTCAGGAGAGCGTCATGATCGAGCTGCGCCCCGTCGCCGGACTTGGCGGCGCCAACCATGGCTGGCTGGACACCAGGCATCATTTCAGCTTCGCCGATTATTATGATCCGAAGCGGATGCACTGGGGCAACCTGCGGGTCTGGAACGATGACACCATCGCGCCCGGGACCGGTTTCCCGCCCCATCCGCACCGGGACATGGAAATCATCACCTATGTCCGCGAAGGCGCCATCAGCCATCAGGACAATCTGGGCAACAAGGGCCGCACCGTTGCCGGTGACGTGCAGGTGATGTCCGCCGGCACCGGCATCCGCCATGCGGAATATAATCTGGAGCCGGTGACGACGCGGATCTTCCAGATCTGGATCCTGCCGACCCGGGAGGGCGGCAAGCCCTCCTGGGGCACCCGCACCTTCCCCAGGGGCGAGCGCAGCGGCCAGTTCGTCACCCTCGCCTCGGGCTATGCCGGGGAGGGCGACGCCCTGCCGATCCGCACCGATGCCCGGGTGGTGGGCGCCACGCTGAAGGCCGGCGAGAGCGCCGACTATCCGCTGGGGGCCGACCGCAAGGCCTATCTGGTGCCGGCCACCGGGGCGGTGGAGATCGAGGGCGTGCGGGTGAATGCCCGCGACGGCGCCGCCATCAGCGCCGTCGACACGCTGCGCGTCACCGCGCTGGAGGACAGCGAGATCGTGCTGGTCGACGCCGCCTGAGCGATCCGGACGACCCGGTCCGCCCGGCCCCCGGAAAAGGGGATGCCGGGCGGTGCCGGTCCGCGGGCCCCTTTCGCGCCCGGGCGGACAGGCTCTGCCCGGGGGGGGCGATACCGGCGCCGCGAGAGGTGCCGCCGTTCCGATTGTAATCTGCGGATGCATTTCCACCGCCGGCGCGCTATCTGTGGCGCAAGGGTACGTGTGTCCCTCCCGGCGGATCCGTGATCGGCTGCGCGCCGGGACGGGATCGGGGGAAGGGAAATCATGGCGCTATATCCGGATCGGGCTGACGGCAACGTCCAGAAGATGCTGGCTTCCCTGAGGACCGGACATCAGGCGGAGGCGCGCGTCTATTGCGCCCTGGAGGAGGCCTTCGCGGATCGCGAGGACGTCTCGTGCCTGTGGAGCCTGAAACTTCCGAATTCCGCGCGCGAGCTGGACTTTCTGGTCGTCGATCGCAGCCTGGCCATGGCCGTGATCGAGGTGAAGGGGGCGCCGCTCATTCCTGTGGGCAATGGCTGGGCGCAGATCGATCCGGAGAGCGGGGAGCGGAGTCCCTATGACCGGCCCCAGGATCCCGATGACCAGCTCAACGCCGCGACTGCGGCGGTCAAGCGCTGGTTCCGGACGGTCGTCGAGAACCCCGCCACCAAGACGCCGCGCACGATTGCGGTCATCGTCCTCGCCGGCACGTCGTCCACCGATCTGCCGGAGGACAGCGGTCTCGCCTGCCACAGGGCGGACTGGCGCACCCGCAAGAGTCATTACATCGTCTGCGAGGACGAGATCGACGCCCTGCCGGGGCTGCTGCGCCAGTGGCTGGCGGCCATGGACCCGAAGCAGGTGGCGGAGGCGACCGAGGTGCTGTGGCGCGCCCATGGCAGCCTGTTCGGCTCGACCGGCTGCCTGTCGCCGGACGAGGCCCCGGAAGCCCGGGCGGCAGAGGCGACGGGCAGCTTCCCCTGGGGGACGATCGCGACTGTGGCAACGGTCGTCGGGTTCATCGGGTCGGCTATCGGCTTCGTCATCGGGAGGGGAACGCGGGCCTGAGACCAGGCACGCAAGTGCCGACCGCACCTTGGCGCCTGAAGATCAGAAGATTTTCCACATGCCCCGAGGACATGGAAAATCTGCATCGGAATACCAAAGAGTCATTTTCAAGGATCTTTGGTCTGAAACGCCACCGCCGCCCGGAGTGTCGGCTCCGGGCGGCGGCGGGGAAGGCTGTTCCGGACCGGGGGGCCCCCCGGGCAGGCGCGGTCAGGCCGAGAGACCACCCAGCAGGCTCGGCATGTCCAGCGGACGGAAGCCGTAGTGGGTCAGCCAGCGATGGTCGGCATCGAAGAAGGCGCGCAGGTCCGGCATGCCATATTTCAGCATGGCGATGCGGTCGATGCCCATGCCGAGGGCAAAGCCGGTATATTCGTCCGGGTCGATGCCGCCGGCGCGCAGCACATTCGGGTGCACCATGCCGCAGCCGAGGATTTCCAGCCAGTCGTCGCCCTCGCCGAAGCGCACTTCGTTGCCCATCCGCCGGCAGCGGATGTCCACTTCCATGGACGGCTCGGTGAAGGGGAAGAAGGACGGGCGGACGCGCATGTCGACCTTCGGCACTTCGAAGCAGGCCTTGCAGAACTCTTCCAGCAGCCACTTCATGTGGCCGATGGTGATGCCCTTGTCGACGACGAGACCTTCCACCTGATGGAACATCGGGGTGTGGGTCTGGTCGGAATCGCAGCGATAGGTGCGGCCCGGGCAGATGATGCGGATCGGCGGGGTCGACTTCTCCATCGTGCGCACCTGCACCGGCGAGGTGTGGGTGCGCAGAAGCAGCCGGTTGCCGTTGGCATCCGGGTTGAAGAAGAAGGTGTCGTGCATCTCGCGGGCCGGGTGACCCACGGGGAAGTTCAGGGCGGTGAAGTTATAATGGTCGGTCTCGATGTCCGGCCCCTCGGCGACGCGGAAGCCGAGATCGGCGAAGATCGCCGTCAGCTCGTCGATCACCTGGGACATCGGATGGATGCGGCCCTCGCCGAGCGGGCCGGAGCGCACCGGCAGCGTGATGTCGACGGCTTCCGACACCAGACGGGCCTGAAGGGCCGCCCGCTTCAGCTCGGTACGGCGGGCCTCGATCTGCTCGCCGATGCGCACCTTGAGGCCGTTGATGAGGGGGCCGGCCGTCCGGCGCTCCGCATCCGACATGCCGCCCAGCGACTTCAGCTTCTCGGTGATGACGCCCTTCTTGCCGAGGGCGAGGATGCGCACCGCCTCCAGAGCCGCCTCGTCGCCCGCTTCCCCGATCCGGGTGATGAGGTCGGCGCCGAGAGCCTCGATGTCGTGGTCGAGGGTGGAGGTCATGGTGGGTCGTCCCTGAGCGCGGTCATTGGCATCGCGGCCCCTTGAGAAAAGCAGGCCGGCGCGGCGGGTTTTAGCGGCAATTTCGTCCGGGCGGAAGAGTGCGTGAGGGATCCGTCCGCCCGGCGACCCGTCCGGCGGGGGCGGGAGGTTGATTGTCACGGTTGCGTGAGACCCGCGGGCGTCCCATAAGGGACCGGGACGTCCGGATGCTTTTCCGGTGAACGATGTCCTGTCCGGTCCGGAGACGGAGACGGACGGGGGCGTGATTGGGAGGCGGTGCGGGGATGACGACGGATCGGGAGGGCGCGCGGGCCGCCCTGGTCGCCGGCGGCCGGATCCGGCTGGCGGGCGCGGAAGAAGTCGACCGGATGATCGAGATCTTCCACGATGCGGTGCGTCTGACGGCGGTGGCCGATTATGGCGTGCGCCGCGTGCGGGTGTGGGCGCCGGATCTCATCGACCGCGAGGCGTGGCTCGCCCGCTTCACGGCGCGGCGCACCTTCGCCTTCGAGGTCGACGGGCTGATGGTCGGCTATGCCGATCTGGACGGCGTCGGCCATATCGACCGGCTGTTCGTGGATCCGGCCTTCGGCCGCCATGGCGTGGCCGGCCGGCTGCTCGCCCATGTGGAGACCGAGGCGCGCACGGCCGCCACGCGCCGGCTGACGGCGGGGGCGAGCCTGACGGCACGCAAGGTGTTCGAACGGGCCGGCTTCCGCATCGGCGTGCCCCGGGTGGTGGAACGGCGCGGCGAGGAATTCGTCCAGTTCCCGGTGGAGAAGACGCTGGGCTGAGGGCGCCTGGGCTCCGTTGCGAAGCCCCCCGCTTCATCCCGAGCCCCGGAAATGGCAACGGGGCGCCCGGAGGCGCCCCGCTGGTGTTGTTTCCCGGGATGATACCAAAGATCCTCGAAGAGGACTCTTTGGTATGCCGCTGTGGATTTCTCATGTCCTTGGGACATATGAGAAATCCGCTGCCCTTCAGGCGCTAAGGTGCGGTCAGCACTTCGTGCGCCTGGTATGACAGGGCCGGTCAGGCCGAGACCTTCTCCAGGCCGGCGAGGATGGCGGCCGTCATGGCGTCGGTGCCGATGGACGGGCCGCCATTGGCGATGTCGCCGGTGCGGGCGCCGGTGGCGAGAGCGGCCATGATGGCGGCTTCCAGCAGGTCGGCTTCCTTCGGCAGGCCGAGGGAATAGCGCAGCGCCATGGCGAAGGAGGCGATCATGGCGATCGGGTTGGCCAGACCCTGACCGGCAATGTCCGGCGCCGAGCCGTGCACCGGCTCGTAGAAGGACTTGCGCTTGCCCGTCACCGGATCCGGCGCGCCGAGCGAGGCCGACGGCAGCATGCCGAGGGAGCCCGTCAGCATCGCCGCCACGTCGGACAGGATGTCGCCGAACAGGTTGTCGCAGACGATGACGTCGAACTGCTTCGGGCGCCGCACCAGCTGCATGGCGCAGTTGTCGGCCAGCACATGGGACAGCGCCACATCCGGATAGTCCTTGTGGACCTGGGTGACGACTTCCTTCCACAGCACGCCGGACTTCATCACGTTGTGCTTTTCGGCAGAGGCCACCGCCTTGCCGCGGGTGCGGGCGAGGTCGAAGGCGACGCGGGCGATGCGGTCGATCTCGTAGGTCTCGTAGAGCTGGGTGTCGACGGCGCGCTTCTGGCCGTTGCCGAGATCGCGGATCTCCTTCGGCTCGCCGAAATAGACGCCACCGGTCAGCTCGCGCACGATCAGGATGTCGAGGCCGTCGACGAGCTCGCGCTTCAGCGACGAGGCATCGGCCAGCGCCGGATAGCAGATCGCCGGGCGCAGGTTGGCGAACAGGCCGAGTTCCTTGCGCAGGCGCAGCAGGGCCGCTTCCGGGCGCACCTCATAGGGCACGTCCGCCCACTTCGGGCCGCCGACGGCGCCGAACAGCACCGCATCCGACGCCTGGGCCTTGGCCATGGCGGCATCGGTGATGGCAACGCCATGGACATCATAGGCCGAGCCGCCGGCCAGATCCTCGTCGAGCACGAAGGTGCCCTTGCCGAGGCGGGCGTCGAACCAGGCGATGATCTGGCGGAGCGAGCCCGCGATCTCGCGGCCGATGCCGTCGCCGGGCAGAAGGAGGAGATTGAAGGTGGCCATGGTCGCGCCTGCTCTTCTTGATTCGGGTGTCCGCTGGCGTGGCGGGCCGCTCCGGGCAGGCGGACCAGCCGGTCCGCGCCCGGCCGGGGCCCGGCCGCGCATCGCCGGTTTCGGTACCGCCGGACGCGCCCCCGCGCACGGCCGGGCCGCCACCCTGGCCTCCGCGCGCCCGTCTTTTGCGTTGCACAAAAGCCCGAACCGGCCGGACCGCGGCACTTTGTGACGGTTCGCCGTTGACAGGGGGACGGCAACCCCTTAAGCCCGGCCCCATCGCGCACGGTGGCCGGAAGGCTGTCTGTTGCGCTGCCCGAGGCTTGTTCATTCCCCGCTTCACCAACCCCGGTCGACCGGCCTGCCTGATGGCGGCCCGGAAGAGGCTTTTGGGGGACGGGATCCTGAGGGAATGGTCGGGGATCGACGGTTCGTCCGCGGCAGGGGAGGCCCTGCCGGAGATCCCGGCCCGCGCACCTGTCCGGCTTTCGCCGGCGGGGGATCGCCCTTCGGGCGGTCGCGACGGGAAACGACAGATGAAGCCCGCGCCGGGCTGTGCGTGGAACCGGCTGGACCGGTCCCGGACGGCGGCCCAGACGACAGGCGCGGCGCCGCAGGGCGCGGTTGAGGACGAAGGCGGATCCGCAGGTCCGTGGGCCCTCCGGGGGCCCGATGCGGAGGGATCCGTCCGCGCAGAACAGGGAAAGCGACTTATGTTCGCGGTAATCAAGACCGGTGGCAAGCAGTACCGTGTGGCCCCCGGCGACAAGCTTCTGATCGAGAAGCTGGACGTGGAAGGCGGCGCGACCGTCACCTTCGACGAGGTCCTGATGGTCGGCGACGAGGCGGGCACGAAGGTCGGCGCGCCGACCGTTGCCGGCGCCACCGTCGTGGCCGAGGTGATCGAGCAGACCCGTGGCGCGAAGGTGATCTCCTTCAAGAAGCGTCGCCGGCAGAACTCGCGCCGCAAGAAGGGCCATCGCCAGCACCTGACGTCGGTGAAGATCACCGGCATCAACGCCGCCTGATCCGCTTCCGGCTGACGGAACGGACCAACCCTTATCCAGCCTGACGGATCGGTCGAGCGCGGACAGTTCCCGCGCCCCGGTCCGGCAAGAGGCGCCCGGACGGCAGACGCTGCGTCTGTCCGGAAACGGGTCGAAGATGGAGCACTCTCATGGCTCATAAGAAAGCAGGCGGCTCTTCGCGTAACGGTCGCGATACCGCTGGCCGTCGTCTTGGCGTGAAGAAGGCCGGTGGCCAGGCGGTCATCCCGGGCAACATCATCCTGCGTCAGCGCGGCACGAAGGTGCACCCGGGCACGGGCGTTGGCATGGGCACCGACCACACGATCTTCGCGAAGATCGAGGGCACGGTATCCTTCCAGCAGAAAGCCAAGGGCCGCATGTATCTTTCGGTCATTCCGCACCCGGTTGCGGAAGCCGCCGAGTAAGGCCGGCATGGGATATTCCCCCGCGCCGGTTCTCGTCAGAGACCCGGATGCGTGAGGGGCGGATCGCGCGACCGGGATGACGGGAAACCGTCTCCCTGCGGTCGGAACGGTCGAAGGGAGGCGGACAACCGCCTCCCTTTTTGCGTTTCCGGACCCGGAGGAATCCCATGCCCCCCGAAGCCCTCAGCGAGGACGACGAGGACGAGTGTCTGACCACGCGCCGGCTGATTCTGCGCCGGCCGCATCCCGCCCATGCGGATGCGGTCACGGTGCTGGCGGACAACCGGCGCGTGGCCATGAACCTTGCCTCGCTTCCCCATCCCTATCGCCGTGCCGACGCGCTCGCCTGGATCGAGGCCGCGCGGGAGCAGGACCCGAGGGCGGCGAGTTTCGTCATCTGCCGGCGCAATCCGGCAGGTCCTGAGGACATCATCGGGGCGTGCGGCTTCGGCCTCCTGCCCGAAAAGGACGACATCGAGGTCGGTTACTGGATCGGGGAACCGTTCTGGGGCCAGGGCCTCGCCACCGAGGCGGCACAGGCAGTCATCGACCATGCCTTCGGCTGCCACGGGCTTGCCGAGATCTGGGCGTCCTGTCGGGTGACCAACTCGGCGTCGCGCCGGGTGATCGAGAAATGCGGGTTCCAGGCCCGCGGCATGGGCATGTGCCGGTCGCGGGCGGTGGGCGGAATGGTTCCCGTCGAGCGGTTCCGGCTCGATCGGGGTGCGTGGACGGCCCTGAAGGCCTGGAGCGGAGGAGGGGAGCCATGATCCCGGTTCTGGCCCGGACACCCCTGTCCGAGGTGCGCATCTTCACCCCGCGCGTCGTGCTGCGGCCGGCGTGTCCGCGGGATGCGGCGGCCTTCCGCCGGGCCCATGCCCGGCCGGAGCTGGCCCGCCTGCTGCCGTCGGGCGGGCCCTATGCGGCGCCGCGGGATCCCGAGACCATGGCCGCCGACACCACCGCCCTCAATCTGGTGGCGAGCGTCGATGGCACCCCGGTCGGCGCCATGGGGCTGAAGCCCGAGCGCGGCGTCGCCCGGCTTGGTCTGTGGATCGACCCGGAGCACTGGGGCGCCGGCCTCGGCACCGAGGCGCTGCGCGGGGCGCTGGTCGCCGCCTTCGATGTCCTTGGCGTCGAGGAGGTGCGGGCGCGGCCCTATCTGGATGCGCCGGCGGCGCTCCGGGTGTCGCGGAAGCTCGGTTTCCGGCGCGGGGCACCCTGCCACGCCTGGAACGAGGCCCGGGACGACTATGTCCGGGCCGCCGAGCTGCATCTCGACCGCGGCGCCTTCGACGCCATCGGCCGGCGGCCGGTCTGACCGGACGGCGGCAACGCCTCCGGCCGGGGATCCTCAGGGGTTCCCGGCCTTTTCGGGCCCGTTTTACGAATTGCGGCCGGGCCGGCGACGCGCTAGGTGTCGCCTCCCTGCCGGCCCGATGGCAGCCGGTCCGTGGCGGACCGGCGTGACCCGTCGTGTGGCCGCATCATTTTTCTCGAACGGAGCGGGAGCCGGGGACGTCTCTCCTCGCCCCCGGAGGGGTCCATGAAGTTTCTGGATCAGGCCAAGGTCTTCATCAGTTCCGGCGCCGGCGGCGCCGGCTGCGTCTCGTTCCGCCGCGAGAAGTTCATCGAGTTCGGCGGCCCCGACGGCGGCGATGGCGGCCGCGGCGGTGACGTGTGGGTCGAGTGCGTCGAGGGGCTGAACACCCTCGTCGACTATCGCTACCAGCAGCATTTCCGCGCCCGGGTCGGCACTCATGGCATGGGCCGCAACCGCGCCGGCGGCAAGGGCGCCGACATCGTGCTGAAGGTGCCCGCCGGCACCGAGATCTGGGACGAGGAGGGCGAGGAGCTGCTCGCCGATCTGACCACCGTCGGCCAGAAGGTGCTGCTGGCGGCCGGCGGCAATGGCGGCTTCGGCAACGCCCATTTCAAGACCTCGGTCAATCAGGCGCCGCGGCGGGCCAATCCGGGCCTGCCCGGCGAGGAGCGGTGGATCTGGCTGCGCCTGAAGCTCATTGCCGATGCCGGTCTGGTCGGGCTGCCCAATGCCGGCAAGTCCACCTTCCTCGCCACCGTGACCGCGGCCAAGCCGAAGATTGCCGACTATCCCTTCACCACGCTCCACCCCGGCCTCGGCGTGGTGCGGGTGGATGCGCGCGAATTCGTGCTGGCCGACATTCCCGGCCTCATTGAGGGCGCCCATGAGGGTCTCGGCCTCGGCGACCGTTTCCTTGGCCATGTGGAGCGCTGCGGCGTGCTGATCCATCTGGTGGACGGCACCCAGGAGGACCCGGGCGAGGCCTACCGCACGGTGCGCACCGAGCTGGAGGCCTATGGCGCCGGGCTTGAGGGAAAGCCCGAGATCGTGGTGCTGACCAAGATCGACGCCCTTGATCCCGACACCCGGGCCGAGCGCACCTCGCTGCTGGCGCGGGCCTGCGGCGCGCCGCCGCTCACCATGTCGTCGGCCTCGCGGGAAGGTGTGGACCGGGTTTTGCGCGCGGCCCTGCGGACGCTGGACAGCGTGCGCGCGCCGAGCGCCACCGATGTGCCCGCGTCGCGCAAAGAGGAGTGGCGTCCGTGACACGGACCCTTGCGGCCAGCCGGCGGCTGGTGGTGAAGATCGGTTCCGCCCTGGTGGTCGACAGCGCGTCCGGTCGTCTGAAGCATGAGTGGCTGGAAAGTCTGGTCGATGACCTGACGGCGCTGACCGAGGGCGGCACCGAGGTGATCGTCGTCTCCTCCGGCGCCATCGCGCTCGGGCGCGGCGTGCTGCGCCTGCCGCGCGGCGTGCTGCGGCTGGAGCAGGCCCAGGCGGCGGCAGCCGTCGGCCAGATCGCGCTGGCGCGCGCCTGGTCCGAGGCCCTTGGCCGGCGTGGTCTCGCGGCGGCGCAGGTGCTGCTGACGCTCTCGGACACCGAGCAGCGCCGACGCTATCTGAACGCCCGCAACACGCTGGGCCAGCTGATGAGGCTGAAGGCGATTCCGGTCATCAACGAGAATGACACGGTCGCCACCAGCGAGATCCGCTATGGCGACAATGACCGGCTGGCGGCCCGCGTCGCCACCATGGTGTCGGCCGACACGCTGGTGCTTCTGTCCGACATCGACGGGCTCTACACCGCCCCGCCGGCGGAGGACCCGGAGGCCGAGTTCATTCCCGTGGTGCCGCGCATCACCCACGAGATCGAGGCGATGGCCGGCGCGCCGGCCTCCATCTTCTCGCGCGGCGGCATGAAGACCAAGGTGGATGCCGCCAAGATCGCGGTGGCCGCCGGCACCGCCATGGTGATCGCCTCGGGCAAGCGGCTGAACCCGCTCTCGGCCCTGGAACACGGCGCGCGCTGCACCTGGTTCCTCGCCGACCACACGCCGGTGACGGCGCGCAAGACCTGGATCGCCGGCGGTCTCGACCCCCATGGCGAGATCACCGTGGATGCGGGTGCCGTCACCGCGCTCCTGCAGGGCAAGAGCCTGCTGCCGGCCGGCGTGCGGCAGGTGGTCGGACATTTCCACCGCGGCGATGCCGTGCGCATCCTCGGGCCGGATGGCACCGAGGTCGGTCGCGGGCTGATCGCCTATGATTCCGATGATGCCGAGCGGATCGCCGGGGCGAATTCCGGCGCCATCGAGACAATCCTCGGTTATCGTGGCCGCGTCGCCATGATCCACCGGGACGACATGGCCTTGGCCGTCGGGGCTTCGCACGAAGCCGCGCGGGATGAGGCGAAGGAGGACGAGCAATGCTGACCAGCACGGGCACAGGCGAGACCGACACCGACCGCACCGGCCTTGCTCCGGTGCCGGTGGCCGAGCGCATGGACGAGATCGGGCGGGCTGCCCGCGCCGCCGCGCGGGTGCTCGCCAATGCGCCGACGGAAGCCAAGAACATCGCCCTCATCGAGGCAGCCCAGGCCCTGGTCGACCGCAGCGAGGAAATCCTCAACGCCAACGGCGCCGACATTGCCGAGATGAAGGAAAAGGGCCTGACCGCCGCCTTCATCGACCGCGCGACCCTGACGCCGGAGCGGGTGAGCGGCATTGCCAAGGCGCTGCTCGACATTGCCGCCCTGGAGGATCCGAACGGCCGGGTGCTCGCCTCGTGGACGCGGCCGAACGGCCTTGCCATCGAGCGCGTCGCCACGCCGCTCGGCGTCGTCGGCATCATCTACGAGAGCCGGCCGAACGTGACGGCGGATGCCGGCGGCCTCTGCCTCAAGGCCGGCAACGCGGCGATTCTCCGCGGCTCCTCAGACACGCTGCGCTCGAACCGGGTGATCCATTCGGCGCTGGTCGATGGCCTGACGGCGGCCGGGCTGCCGGCGGCCTCCATCCAGCTCGTTCCGGTGCGTGACCGGGCGGCCGTCGGCGAGATGCTGAAGGGTCTCGGCGGCAACATCGACGTGATCGTGCCCCGCGGCGGCAAGCATCTGGTCGCCCGCGTGCAGGAGGAGGCGCGGGTGCCGGTGTTCTCCCATCTGGACGGCATCTGCCACGTCTATGTGCATGCGGCGGCCGATCTGGAGATGGCGCGCGCGATCGTGCTGAACGCGAAGATGCGCCGCACCGGCGTCTGTGGCGCGGCGGAGACGCTGCTCGTCGACCGGGCCGTTGCCGACACCCATCTGCTGCCGCTGGTGGCCGAGCTGCATGCGGCCGGCTGCGCCATCCGCGGCGACGAGGCCGTGTGCACCGCCGCCCCCTGGGCGACGCCGGCGACGGAAGAGGACTGGGGCACGGAATATCTCGACGCCATCCTGTCGGTGAAGGTGGTGGACGATCTGCAGGCGGCCATCGACCACATTGCCCGCTATTCCTCCCATCACACCGAATCGATCATCACCGATGACATCGAGGCGGCGGAGAAATTCCTGGCGGAGGTCGATTCGGCCATCGTGATGCACAACGCCTCCACCCAGTTCGCCGATGGCGGCGAGTTCGGCATGGGGGCGGAGATCGGCATCGCCACCGGGCGCATGCACGCCCGCGGGCCGGTGGGGGTGGAGCAGCTCTGCACCTTCAAGTACCGCGTCCACGGCCACGGCCAGACCCGGCCGTGAGGGATCCGCTCTTCCGGGCCCCGGCTATCGCGCCGGGGCTCCGGATCGGCCTCTATGGCGGCAGCTTCAATCCGCCCCACATTGCCCATCTGGCGCTGGCGCGCACCGCGCTGCGCCGCCTGCGGCTGGATCAGGTGTGGTGGCTGGTCTCCCCCGGCAATCCGCTGAAGGACAACCGCGCCCTGCCGCCGGTGACCGCCCGGGCGCAGGCGGCTGAGGGGCTGGCCGGTCCCGACCGGCGCATCCGCGTCACCGCGCTGGAGGCGACCCACGGCCTCGTCTACACCGCCGACACCGTGGCCTTCCTCGTCCGCCATTTTCCGCAGGTGCGCTTCGTGTGGCTGATGGGGGCGGATTCGCTCGCCACCTTCCACCGCTGGCGCGACTGGCAGCGGATCCTGGAGACGGTGCCGGTGGCGATCATCGACCGGCCGGGCTTCACCTTCGCGCCGACATCGGCCAAGGCGCCGCTGGCCTTTCCCCGCGCCCGCCTGCCCGAGCGCGCCGCCCGCACCCTTGCCGACCGGGCGGCGCCGGCCTGGGTCTATCTGCACGGGCCGCGGACGCCCCTGTCCTCCACGGCGCTGCGCGCGCGCGGCGAGGGGATCCCGGGCATTGCCGGCGGGCATTATACCAAGGATTCTTGAAAAGGACTCCTTGGTAGTCCGATGCGGATTTCTCCTGCTTCTGGAGCATATGAGAAATCCCCGGCTCTTCAGGCGCGGGGGGGGGCGGTCGGTACTTCGCGTGCCCGGCATCAAAGAACTTTCGCCACGGCCACGACGAGGCCGGCAATCGCGATCATCGTGCCGGCGAGCCACACCGTCTGCATGCGGATGGTGCGTTCCATGTCGGCGCGCAGATTGGCGCTTTCCGTGCGCAGTTCCGTCCTCAGGTCCGCGATCTCGGTCTTCAGCTCGGTCCTGAGCCCGGAAATCTCGGTCTTCACTTCCGTCCGGAGTTCGGCAATCTCGGTCTTCACCTCGGATTTGAGCTCGGCGAAGCGGGCCTCCATCTCGGCAAAGCGGGCGTCGAACTGGTCGCGGGTGACGAGCTGGCTGGTGCGGTCGTCGAGGGCCCGGGCGATGACGCGCACGATGCCGGTCGCGTCCCGTTCGGAGAGCGCGGTGCGGGCGTGCAGGTCCTCGGCGAGTTCCAGCGTGTTCAGCATGGGCGAAGTGTACCGGCCAGCCGGGGTGGACACCAGTGGCCGGGCCGCAGATTCCCGAGCGAAACGAGTCCCTTTTTCTTGAAACCCGGGCGCTGCCGACGATATGATAGTTTCAACGTCACCCCGGCGGGAGGCGGTGTGACGGGGGAGCGGTCCCGGTACCGGGGCGGCCCGGCGGGACCCGGGCGCCCGTCCCGTGCCAGCGGCTGAACCGGCAGGACCAGTCGGGCCGTTCCGGGGTACTGACTTTGGCGGAAAGGACAACGCCCTGACCATCGCACTGGATGCGGACAGCGCTGCTCTGCGCGCGCCGCTGGAGATCGTTACCCCGGCCGAGAAGCCGGCGCGGAGTGCGGTCGAAACCATCCTCGCAACGCTCGATGAAGCCAAGGCCGAGGATATCGTCGACATCGACGTGACCGGCAAGACCAGCCTCGCCGACCATATGGTCGTGGCGTCGGGCCGGTCCCATCGGCATGTGGGCGCCATCGCCGACCAGGTCCTGAAGGACCTCAAGGAAGGCGGTCATGGCAACGCCCGCGTCGAGGGCCTGCCCCAGTGCGACTGGGTGCTGATCGACGCCGGCGACGTGATCCTCCACGTCTTCCGTCCGGAAGTCCGCTCCTTCTACAACATCGAGAAGATGTGGACCGCGGACCCGGTCCTGCCGGTGCGCCCGCGCGGCTGACCGGTCCCGGACGCTCCGGCGTGCCGTCCGGCCGGTGGCCCAGCCGCCGCGCCAGGGACCAGAATTTGACCGGCCGGATATCCGCGGGTGCGGATTTCCGGCCGGATCCTTTTGTGAGGGCGGGTTTCCGGCACGGCCGCTCGCCCGGCGGGCGGAGATGCCGGCTTCAGGCGCGCCCGGGTGATGCCGAAGAGTCCGGAACGGACGCTGCGGCGCTCCGCGGGGAACACTCTGCCTCCCGGGGCGACGGGAACCCCGCGCGGGCCTTCTTGCCCGCGGACAGGCGGCGCCGGGGAACCGGAGACAGGACGGACGGACCGACGATCATGCGGATCCTGATTGCGGCCGTCGGCCGGATGAAGGCGGGTGCCGAGCGCGAGCTTGTCGAGCGCTATCTCGACCGGGCGACGAAGCTCGGCCGCACCCTCGGCATCACCCGGGTGGATGTGGCGGAAATTCCGGAAGCCCGCAGCCCGCGGCCGGCCGATCGCATGGCCGAGGAGGCGGCGGCGCTGGCCGCCCTGCTGCCGGAGCGGGCGATCCGCGTGGTGCTGGACGAGCGCGGCCGCACGCTGCCGAGCGCCGAGTTCTCCGCCCGCCTCGCCCGCTGGCGGGATGAAGGCGCGCCGGCGCTGGCCTTTCTCATCGGCGGCGCCGATGGCCATGGCCCGCAGCTGCGCGACAGCGCCGACCTGCTGCTGTCCTTCGGTGCCATGACCTGGCCGCACCAGCTGGTGCGGGTGATGGCCTCGGAACAGATCTACCGCGCCCTGACGCTGATCGCCGGCCACCCCTATCATCGCGAATGATACCAAAGATCCTTGAAAAGGACTCTTTGGTATTCCGATGCGAATTTCTCATGCCATTGGCGTATAT
>JBBSSF010000020.1:0-15676 GCA_038242345.1 Hyphomicrobiales bacterium | reverse complement strand
TCGGCATAGCCGCCGCCGGCGACGAGAGCGGTCACCTTGGCGCCGACCTGGGTCGTGCAGCCCGGACCGGCGGCCACCACGCAGCCGGCCAGTTCCAGCCCGGGAATGTCGGAGGCGCCCTTCGGCGGCGGATAGCTGCCCTTGCGCTGGATGACATCCGGCCGGTTCACGCCGGCGGCGGCCACCTTGACCAGAAGTTCGCCCGGGCCCGGCTTCGGCACCGGCCGGGTCTCCGGCTTCAGCACCTCCGGACCGCCCGGCTCGGAAATGCCCATGGCGGTCATGGTCTCGGGGATGAAGGACAGCGACGACATGGCAGAGCCCCCTTGGAGCCGGTCGCGCCCCGGATGGCGCCCCGGTGCGCCTTTCCTAGCCCGAAGCCGGGGGAGGGGAAAGGCACCCGGCCATCGCGCGGGCGCCCCCGGCGCGTCCGTGGCGGGGGCAGGCATCAGGCACGAGGCGTTTCCAGCCCGGCCACCACCCGGGCGGGCGACGGGACGGGGCATGGTTGTCCCGATCGGTACGCGATGCAATCGTCCTCTCCGGCCGGTGTCCGGAGGGGTGATGCCGGATCGGCATCGGGGGTCGCGAGACTCTGTGCTTTCGCGAGCGCCTCCGGCACGGCACAGTGGAGCCCGCCTCCCGCCCGGCCCCGGCCGGCGCGGTGCCCCCGAAGAGCGTCTGTCGTCCGAAGGAGTGCCCATGCCCCTGTCTCTCGAAGCGGTGCACGTGTCTGCCGCGGCCCTGCCGGTGATCGATGTGTCCGGACTGTCCGATCCGGATCCGGCGGCGCGCCGGCGGGTGGCGGCGGCGATCGGCGCGGCGGCGCGCGACAAGGGCTTTCTCTATATCGTCGGCCACGGCATCGACCCGGATCTCCGCGCCGCCGTCTTTGCCCAGTCGAAGCGCTTCTTCGATCTGCCGGAAGCCGACAAGCTGGCCCTCGACAAGGCGCAGTCCCCGGCCAACCGCGGCTATGAAGCCCTGCGCAACCAGACCCTGGAGGCTGGCGCGCCGCCGGACCTGAAGGAAGGCTTCTACATGGGCCGCGATCTGCCGGCCGATGATCCGCGGGTTCTGGCCGGCCGCTTCGGCGCCGGTGCCAACCAGTGGCCGGCGGGAATCGACGGCTTCCGCCCGGTGATGGAAGACTATTATCGCGCGCTGGTGGTGCTGGCGACCCGGCTGATGAGCGGTCTCGCCCTCTCCCTCGGCCTGCCCGAGGATCATTTTGCCGCCTATTGCGCCGAGCCCATCGCCATCCTGCGGCTGCTGCATTATCCGCCCCAGCCGGCCAATCCGCTGCCGGGCGAGAAGGGCTGCGGCGCGCACACGGATTTTGGCGGCCTCACCATCCTCGCCCAGGACAATTCCGGCGGCCTCCAGGTATTCGACAAGAACACCGGCACCTGGCTCCATGCCGATCCCGTACCCGATGCCTTCGTCGTCAATCTCGGCGACATGATCCAGCGCTGGACCAACGGGCACTATCGCTCCACCCTTCACCGGGTGGTGAACATGTCTGGCGGCGAGCGCTATTCGGTGCCCTTCTTCTTCTCGGGCAATCCGGATCATGTGGTCGCCTGCCTGCCGGGCTGCCTTGCCCCGGGCGAGGCGCCGGCCTTCCCGCCGATCACCGTGGAGGGCCACATGAAGGAGCGCTACGCCACGACCTACAAGTGATGCCAGGCACGCACGTGCCGACCGCACCTTAGCGCCTGAGGAACAGCGGATTTCCCATATGCTCCAAGGGTATGGGAAATCAGCCCCGGACCGCCAGAGGATCCTTTGCAAGGACCTTTGGCAGGAGGCGGATGGCGCGACCGACAGGGGCGGCGCCCCGGGAGCAAATCCATTCCCGTTTCCGCAGGGTCGCGTGTTACGGGAATCCCCGCACAGGCCCTGTGAGAAATTCCCGTCCCTCCCGGCGGCTTCGCCCGCTAGGATGGCCCTCGGCCGGCTGCCCGGCAAAAGAGGCGACGGCCGGTTCAACCGGCCGCGACAGGGAAGGGAACGGCCGTGCACGGGGACGACCGGGGAGGCGATGCGCTCGCGCGCATGATCGTGCTCATGATGGTGCCGGCGGTGGGGCTCGGCCTCGGCCGCTTCGCCTATGGCATGATCCTGCCCGACATGCGCGTCAGCCTCGACTGGAACTACACTGTCGCCGGCTGGATCAACGCCCTGAACGCCTTCGGCTATCTGGCCGGCGCGGCGCTGACGCCGCGTCTCATCGGCCGGCTCGGCGCCATGCGGGCGACGGTGCTCGGCACCTTCCTGGTGGTCGCCGGCATCGCGCTCACGGGGCTCTCCGGGGCGCTGTCCGTCATCTGTCTGGCCCGGCTGGTCGCCGGCTTCGGTGCGGCCATGGGCTTTGTCGGCGGCGGCACCCTGTCGGTGGAAATCGCCGAGACCCGGCCCGCCCGGCGCTCCTTCCTCATCGGCCTGTTCTATGCCGGGCCGGGGCTCGGCATCCTCGCCGCCGGCCTGATCGTGCCGGCGCTGATGGCGGTGTCGGGGCCGGGAAGCTGGGCGCTGGCCTGGCTGATCCTGGCCGGCATCGGCGTCGTGCTGGTGGCGCCGCTCGCCACGGGCGGACGCCGCCGCGGCATCATCGCGGCGCCCGCACACGTCCGCCCGTCGGTGCGGCTCCTGCCGATGCTGCCGCTGCTCGTCGGCTATTTCTCCTTCGGCGCCGGCTATATCGGCTACATGACCTTCATGAATGTCTGGAGCCGCAATGCCGGCCTCGGCACCGTGGCGGAAACGGTGTTCTGGGTGACCGTCGGCGCCGGGGTGATGGCCTCGCCCTGGCTGTGGTCCGGGCTCATCGACCGCTTCTCCGGCGGGCGCAACACCGGGCTGATGATCGCCATCACCGGATCCGGCGCCCTCATCCCGCTGGCAGCCCCGGGCCTTGCCGGCCTGCTGCTCTCGGCGGCCCTGTTCGGCTCGGCCTTCATGTCGGTGGTCGCCTCCACCACCACCTTCGTGCGCCGCCATCTGCCGGTGGAGGCGCGCGCCGCCGGCGTCGCCGCCATGACCATCACCTTCGGCCTCGGACAGGTGGCCGGCCCCGTGGTCATCGGCCTCGCCAGCGATCTGGCCGGCAGCCTTGATCTCGGCCTGTGGCTTTCCGCCGGCATCCTGCTGGTCGGCGCCGGTCTCGCCAGCCTTCAGGGCAATCTCGTCGCCGATCGCCCGGCGGGATCTCCGCCGGCCTCCGCCCGCTGCTCCTGATCCCCGTCTCCCGCCGGAATTCCGTCTGGATGACATGGTTCTGAAACGTTGCAGGTTGCGCGGCGTTCCGGGCTATCGTAATCGGGAACGGCGGCCGGCATGAACCGGGACCGGCTGGAGGGCGAGGCGGCATGATCGGGGTCGACTGGGGCGGTACCAAGATCGAGGTGATCGTGCTGTCGTCCGATGGCCGGGAGGAGTACCGCCGCCGGGTGCCGACGCCGCGGGGCGACTATGATGCGAGTCTGCGGGTCGGGGTGGAGCTGGTGCGGGCGGCGGAAGCGGCCGTCGGCCGGCGCTGCACCGTCGGCATCGGCATTCCCGGCAGCCTCAACCCCCGCACCGGCCTCGTGCGCAACGCCAATTCCACCTGTCTCAACGGCCGCGCCTTCGGGGCGGATTTCGCCGCCGCCCTCGGCCGGCCGGTCCGGATCGATAATGATGCCAACTGTCTCGCCGTGTCCGAGGCGGTGGACGGGTCCGGCGCCGGCGGCCATGTGGTGATGGGCATCATCGTCGGCACCGGCCACGGCTCGGGCATCGCCATCGACGGCCGGCCCCATCGCGGCCGGCAGGGGCTGGCCGGCGAGATCGGCCATTACTCCCTGCCGTGGCCGAAGCCGGAGGAGCTGCCGGGGCCGATGTGCTGGTGCGGCCGCGCCGGCTGCATGGAGATGTGGTGCTCCGGCACCGGTTTCGAGCGCGATCATCAGGCGCTGAACGGCGGCCCCGTGGTGCCGGCCCATGAACTGGTGGCACGGATGCGGGCGGGCGACGCGGCCGCGCGCGCCTCCTATCTGCGCTTTGCCGACCGGCTGGCCCGCGGCCTCGCCCTTCTGGTGGACCTGCTCGATCCCGACGTGTTCGTGCTCGGCGGCGGGCTGTCCAATGTGGCCGAGCTCTATGTCGATCTGCCCCGGCTGATGGCCCCCCACGTCTTCACCGACGATGTGGATACGCCCGTCGTGCAGGCCCGCCATGGCGACAGCTCCGGCGTACGCGGCGCGGCCTGGCTGTGGAAGGATGCGCAGGACTAGCAGGGGGCTCTGATAGAGCCCTTGCTTTGCCGGTGCGTCCGGCACGTCCTGACCACGGCCTGCGGCCGGCAGGCGCCGTTCCGTTGCCGGACGATCTGGCGGTTCACAGCAGGAAGTCGGACGCGCCGAGAGTCCGGGCGCTGTCCAGCACCACGCGGACATCGGTCCGGCTGTCGCCATCGACATCACCGCTGATGACGGTGCGGCCGGTAGCGCTGACGACCGAGCGCAGCTCGCCGGCCGTGCCAGAATAGGCGGCGCTGCCGATGAAGGTGAAGCCCTGGTCGCCGGCCTGCCCCGTGTCGGCGTCGAGGGCGCTCAGGTCGATGCTGTCCTCGCCGCGGCTGAAATCGGCGATGCGGTCGGCCGCGTCCGGGGTGCTGTCGGCCAGACTGCCGAAGACGAAGTGATCCGCGCCGCTGCCGCCCGAGAGCCGGTCGGCATCCAGACCGCCGGCAAGGCGATCGTTGCCCGCCCCGCCCGAGAGGCTGTCGATCCCGCTGCCGCCGGCAAGCACGTCGTGCCCGGTGCCGCCGGTCAGCCGGTCCCGGCCGCTGCCGCCCGTCAGGCTGTCATTGCCGCTGCCACCGGAGAGCAGGTCGGCGCCGGCATTGCCCTGCACCCGGTCGGCCCCCGCCCGGCCGAACAGCCGGTCATTGCCGTCCGATCCGGAGAAATTCTCGCTGGCGGCGGTGCCGATGAAGGTGTCGGCGAGATCGGAGCCGACAAAGGCCTCCACCGAGACGAAGGTGATCCCCATCTTGCCGAAGTTCAGATGGATGCCTTCGGTCGGACGGTCGTCGCCGTTGAAGATGACGACATCCTGCCCCGCGCCGGCAGCGACGGGAACGATCCCGCTGAGGTGGATCCGGTCATTGCCGGGGGTGCCGAGCACGACGCGGGACAGCCGGCCACCCTCCGTCCCCAGGGCCGGGGAGAGGTCGGCGGTCGCGAGGGTGTCATCGAAGGCGGAAGGACGCCACGGGAAATCCGTTGCCGTCACCATGGTCGGGATCCTGATCCTTGTGCTGCGGTCCCCGGCCGGCGGCAGGGGAGGGAGGCGGATCGCGCTCCTGCCGGGTCCGGCGGATCTGCACCGCGGACTGTCCCGGAAGGTACCGGTCTGTTCCCGGCCTCAAGAGGCATGGGATCGCTGAGATGGACAGGCCGGGCCGCTCTTTCAGGAGCCGCGGATCGCGCGGCAACCGGGCATCACTCCGTCGGCCAGCTGTCGGTGCCGGCGTCGATGCGGGTGAGATTTTCCGCCGTCTCGCCGTCGATGGCGCGCACCAGCAGCCGGGCCATCTCCTGGCCGGCCAGCCGGATGTCCTCGTGCACGGCGCCGATGGAGGGCAGGATGTGGTCCATCATCGCCGAGGTGCGCTTGGCGATGATGCGGAAATCCTGTCCGGGCTTCAGGCCGGCGGCCTCGAAGGCTGAGGAGACGGCGGCGGCCGAGACGTCGCCGGGGCAGATGATGCCGTCGGGCCGCTCGCCCTCCGGCGCGCAGGCCAGCCGTGCGGCGGCGGCATGGATCTCGGGAAAGGCGGAATCCAGGGTGACATCCGGCATCAGCCGGGCGCTGACGCCGAGCTCGTCCGCGCGGGCGAAGAAGCCGGCGCGCATGTGCTCGCAGAAGGTGAACTCTTCGGGCGGGCTCAGCAGTACCAGATGGCGCCGGCCGCCCGATACCAGCCGGTCGACGGCGTGGCGCGCGAAGGCCTCGTTGTCGAAATCATACCAGGGATGGGGTCGCGGGCTGTGAGAGCGGCCGTGGGTGACGAAGGGGATCCTGTGGTCGAGGAGATAGGCGATGCGCGGATCGTCGGGCTCGGTCCGGGTGATGATGATCCCGTCGGCCGAGCGGGTTTCGGCGATGTAGCGGATCGGCGCCATCGGGTCGCGCTCCAGGAAGTGCGGAGCGACCACGAGATGATAGCTGGTCTCGGCCAGCGCCTCGGAGATGCCGTAGATGAGGGCCGAGCCGAAGCCCAGGATTTCCTCGTGCGGGCTGAGGATGAGGCTGATGACGTTGGTCTTGCCGGTGCGCAGCCGGATGCCGGCGCGGTTGGGCCGGTAGCCGATCTCCTCGGCGATGCGGCGCACGCGCTCCTTGGTGCCGCGGCTGATGTCCGGGGCGTCCTTCAGGGCCTTGGAGACGGTGGTGAGGCCAAGGCCGGCAATGGCCGCGATGGTCTTGAGGGTGGCAGCCCCTTCTCCCGGCCGGACAGGGGCCGGGCGCTGTCTGCGCGTATCGCCGCTTCCGGTCATGGTTCCCGTGTGCCTTTCCCCTGTCGGGCGCGCGCCCTGTCCCGGGGGCGGGCCGTCCGCGGCCTTATAAAGCGTGGGCGCCCGGCGTGTTCAAGAGCGGGGAAGGACGGAGGACGCAGACACTCCATTTGCGCCGGCAGATCGTGCACGAGGCGCTGAAGTCCGGTGTCCGGCAGGGCCGGGAGCCACGGTCGGCGGCGCCCGGAAATCTGTGGGGGCGCGGTGCGGGGGCAGGCGGGCCGGGCCGCGCAGCGGACCTCTGTTGAGGACGCGGAAGGCCGTGCCTTCGACATAGGTCGCCTGGACGAGATCGCCGAGGCCGAGGCCGGAGAGCTGGGCCTGAACCGCCGGCGAGTTGGCGCGCACCGTGCGCACGAGGCCGTCGAAGGTCTCGAACTGGGCCGTGCCGGTGGCGGCGTCGGAGCCGAGGAAGCGGGTCACCGCCACGATGCGGTGGCCGAAGAAGCCGGCCGGCAGGCCCGGCAGGTCGGTCACGACGCTTTCCGACAGGATGGCGAGGCTCGGATTGCCGGTGTCCGGGCGGCGGGCGTCGATCAGCTCGCCCGGCAGCACTTCCACGCGGATGTTGTTGCCGGCACGCAGGCCGAGGGTCTGCATGTAGCCCGGCGGCAGGCTGACGGTGAACTGGTTGCCGTTGGCCTGATTACGCAGGAACACGCGATTTTCCGACGGGAAAACCTTCAGCACGTTGGCGGTGTAGCTGCCCGGCGCCACGCGGCGCTCGCCATTCGGGGCGATGAGCTGCTGCGCGGACGCGATCCCGGGGACGAGCCCGGGCACGGAGAGAACCGCGCCCGCAAGCAGGAGCGCGCGAATGGTCGTCTTCATCGTCAGTTCCCCCTGTCTGCACCGGCGCGGCTGCGCCGGCCCGTCCCCCCGGTTCTCGGCAGGCTCCTCCAGCAGACGTTGTTTTCCTAGCTGAGGGAATGCGGCAGTGGAATGGCAGAAACTGTCAATTCACGCCGCGACCTTTTCTCCCGAGGAGGCAAGGGGGAGCAGGTGGATCACCTTCATGGCCAGAGTGTTGCCGCCGTCATCACCGCCACCCTGGAGGCCGGCGCCGAGGCTGCACCCGGCGGGCGATCCCGATCGGCGCGGCGCAAGGCTCCGGGATGATGCTCTCCCGACGGATCGGCGAGCCGCGACAGGGCGGTGAAGGCCAGGCAGGTCCGGGTCATCAATCATTCGCGATGTGGCGGACATGGCCCGCCCGGTCGGCGGCGGCGCGGGCCCGGCCGATCGCATCTGGTGGTGGCGCTCCGGTGCTCCGGACGGACTTCCGCGCCGCGCCGGGGCTGATGCCCGGTCAGTGGCGGGCGCCTCTGCGGCCGGGGTAGGATTTGCTCTCCACGCTGGCGTCGGTTGAAAGGCGGGACCTCCCCAAGGCGCACCGAAAGTCGTAGAAGGCGACGGGTCCGGATCCCGCGGGCCGAGTTCCGGAAGGCCGTTTCCGTCCCGGCCCGCTGCCCGTCGAGAGTGAGGAAGTCATGACCACCAAGTCCACCCGTCCCGAAACGCTCGCCCTGCATGGCGGCAACTGGCGTGCGGATCCGGCCACCGGCGCGGTGGCGGTGCCGATCTACCAGACCAGCTCCTACCAGTTCCGCGACACGGCCCATGCCGAGGCGCTGTTCGCCCTCTCGGAGATGGGCCACATCTACACCCGCATCTCCAACCCGACCCAGGATGCGCTGGAGACCCGGATCGCCCAGCTCGAAGGCGGCTCCGCGGCGCTCGCGGTCTCGTCGGGCCAGTCGGCCTCGGCCTATTCGATCCTGAACGTGGCGGAAGCCGGCGACAACTTCGTCACCTCCACGGACCTCTATGGCGGCACCTGGACGCTGTTTGCCAACACGCTGAAGCGCTTCGGCATCGAGGCCCGCTTCGTCGATCCGTCGGACCCGGAGAATTTCCGCCGCGCCATCGACAGCCGCACCCGCGCCTTCTATGCCGAGACCCTGCCGAACCCGAAGCTGGAAGTCTTCCCGATCGCGGAAGTCGCCGCCATCGGCCGCGAATATGGCATCCCGCTGATCGTCGACAACACGTCGGCGCCGATCACCTGCCGGCCGTTCGAGCATGGCGCCGCCGTCACCGTCTATTCGGCGACCAAATATATCGGCGGCCATGGCACGTCCATCGGCGGCCTGATCGTCGATGGCGGCAACTTCCCGTGGGATGAGTTCAAGGAGCGCCAGCCGCTCTTCAACACCCCGGACCCGAGCTATCATGGCCTTGTCTGGGCGGAAGCGGTGAAGCCCATGGGCCCGGTCGCCTATGCCATCCGCGCCCGCACCATCCTGCTGCGCGATCTCGGCAACGCGGTCTCGCCGTTCAACGCCTTCCTGTTCATTCAGGGGCTGGAGACGCTGGCGCTCAGGATCCGCCAGCACAACGAGAACGCCCTGAAGGTGGCCGAAGTGCTGTCGAAGCACCCGAAGGTCGCCCGGGTGATCTTCCCCGGCGTGCAGACCGGCGAGGCGAAGCGCCGGGCCGACGCCTATCTGTCGGGCGGCTATGGCGCGCTGATGGGCTTCGAGCTGACCGGTGGCAAGGAAGCCGGCCGGCGCTTCATTGATGCGCTGAAGCTGTTCTACCACGTTGCCAATATCGGCGATGCCCGGTCGCTGGCCATCCATCCGGCCTCCACGACCCATTCCCAGCTTTCGGAAGAAGAGCAGGCGAAGACCGGCGTCACCCCGGGCTATGTCCGCCTGTCCATCGGCATCGAACACGCCGATGACATTCTGGCAGACCTGACGGCGGCTCTCGACGCGGCGTGACATCTTCGGGGCTGCCGCCCCGAAACCCTGCCCGGGAGGCTTGATGCCTCCCGGACCCTCCCTGCTTTTTGTCAGGAAGAGGGGAGAGGTCCGGCGACCCACGGGTCTCCCGCCGGGGGATCGGGGGCAGGCGGCCCCGAAGCCCTTTCAGTAGGCCGAACCCACCAGCGGGGCGGCCAGTTCTTCCGGCGTCAACAGGTCGGCATGGTGGCGCCGGGCGACGTCGGGATGGGAGCGCAGCCGGCTCTTCAGGAAGTTGCGGCCGACATCGTTGAACATCGGGTTGAGCGGATCGACGGTGACGCCGCGGGTTTCCGCCTTCACTTCCGGGGCGAGGTCCAGCACCGGGATCTGGGAGTCGAGCCGGGCGCCGAGGACGAAGGCGACCGAGAAGCGCTCCACGCCCGGCGGCGGGGCCAGCACGTCATGCACGTCGGCGCGGATGAAGCCGTTGGTGGCCAGCTCCAGCAGCTCGCCGGTGTTGATGACGAAGGTGCCCGGCACCGGCGGGGCAGGGATCCAGCTGCCATCCTGATCCTGCACGCGCAGACCTTCCACCACATCCTGCAGCAGCACCGTGACGAGGCCAGAATCCTTGTGGGCGCCCACGCCCTGGGAGGTCTCGGCCACATCGCGGCCGGGATAGCGGATGATCTTGAGGAACTGGTTCGGCCGGGGCGTGTAGACATCGGCAAAGGCATCGGCGCCGGCGCCGAGCGCCGCCGAAATCATGCGCAGCACGGAGATGCCGACCCGGGTGACCTCGTCCTGATAGGCCAAGAGCAGCGGCTTCAGCTCCGGCACCTTCTCCGGCCACTGGTTGGGGCCGATCACCCGCTGCCAGGCCGGCGATGTCGGCGTCAGCTCCAGTGCTTCCGCCTCGTTGCCAATGTCGATTTGCTCGCGCCAGTCCTGCTGGCCACGTGTATATTCGCGTCCGATGCGGGTATAGCCGCGGAAACGCGGCGAGTTCACCATCTCGATCTTCAGCTTTTCCTCGACGGGCAGGGCGAAGAATGTCTTCGCCGCCGCCACCGTGTCGGCAATCAGCTTCGGGTCGACGCCGTGGCCGACGAGATAGAAGAAGCCATGGTCGTGCAGCACATGGCGCAGTTCGGTCAGGAAAGCCTCGCGCTCGGCCGCCGGCGCGGTGAAGCGCGACAGGTCGACCACGGGAAGGGAACGGGTGCCGGAATGGATCGTCATGGCAAATGCATCTTCGCGTGGGGAAGGGAAAGGAGCGGGCGGGGGCGGATCGGCTGTCCGGGGAGCAGTCGACCACAGCGGGAGACGCCGGGCGAGTGTCGCGGGGCCGGTCTGACCGACAGGTCAGGAAAATGAATTCCGCATCGGCGGCCTCGGGCGGGAGAATTTTCCCGGGATGCCGGGATCGGGCGCGAGATCCGTGTTTCTGCGGATCCCGCGCCCCGAGGTCCGGATCAGCCGCGCCGGGTGCGGGCGATGCGGTGATTGACGGCGCGGGCCGCCCAGTCGCCGAGGCCCTGGATGGTCTGGACGATGACCACCAGAATGAGCACCACGGCCAGCATCACGTCGGGCATGAAGCGCTGGTAGCCGAAGCGGATGCCGAGATCGCCAAGGCCGCCGCCGCCGACCGTGCCCGCCATCGCCGAATAGCCGATGAGGGAGACGAGCGTGACCGTGAAGCCGGCGACGATGCCCGGCAGGCTCTCCGGGATCAGCACCTTGGTGATGATCTGGCCGGGCGTCGCGCCGATGGCCTCCGCCGCCTCGATCAGCCCGCGGTCGACTTCCCGCATGGCGGTCTCGGCCAGGCGCGCGAACAGCGGGGTGATGGCGACCGTCAGCGGCACGATGGCCGCGTTGGTGCCAATCGAGGTGCCCGCCACCAGCCGGGTGAACGGGATGATGGCGACCATCAGGATGATGAACGGGGTGGAGCGCACGATGTTGACGACGACGCCCAGCACCCGGTTCAGGACCGGCCGGGGAAAGATGTGACCGGGCGAGGTCACCACGAGGAGCACCGCCAGCGGCAGGCCGAGGAGGGTGGCCAGCACGGCGGAGACGCCGACCATCCACGCCGTCTGCTGGACCGAGACGATCAGCAGGTTGACGACGGCGGGCGGGAGAAGATCAAACGGCATGGCCGAGCACCTCCGCATGAAGGCCGCGGGCGGCGATGTCCGCCAGCACCTCGGGCAGCCGCTCGCCGGCGCCCTCGGCAACGATGGTGATGACCCCCAGCGGCCGCTCGCCGACATAGTCGATACGGCCGTGCAGGATGTTGGGGGCGACGCCGAATTTGGTCACCAGACCGGCAATCACCGCCTCATGGGCGGCGGCTCCCGTGAACACGATGCGGATGACCGGGCTGGAGCCCGGCACCGGCTCCGGCCGGATGCGCGCCTGCACCGGCGCCGGCAGCTCGTGGGCAACGATGCCGGCAAGGAAGGAGCGGGCCACATCGGATTTCGGGAAGGCCAGCACGTCGAAGGTCGGCCCTTCCTCCACCACCCGGCCGCGGTCCAGCACCGCCACCCGGGTGGCAAGATCGCGCACCACATCCATCTCGTGGGTGATGAGCACGATGGTGAGGCCAAGGCGGCGGTTGATGTCGCCCAGAAGCGCGAGGATCTGCTCGGTGGTCTCCGGGTCGAGCGCCGAGGTGGCCTCGTCGCACAGAAGCACCGACGGGTTGGAGGCGAGCGCCCGGGCGATGCCGACGCGCTGCTTCTGGCCGCCCGACAGCTCCGAGGGATAGGCCTTCGCCTTGTCGGACAGCCCCACCAGCTCCAGCAGCGGGGGAACGCGCGTGCGGATCTCGCCCCGGGACAGCCCGGCCACTTCCAGCGGCAGGGCGACATTGTCAGCGACGGTGCGCGAGGACAGCAGGTTGAAGTGCTGGAAGATCATGCCGATGTCGCGGCGCGCCGTGCGGAGTGCCGCGCCGGAGAGCGCGGAGATCTCCCGGCCGGACACGATCACCCGGCCGGACGTCGGCTTTTCCAGCAGGTTGAGGCAGCGCACCAGCGTGCTCTTGCCGGCGCCGGAGCGGCCGATGATGCCGAACACGTCGCCCTTGGCAATCTCGAAGGAGATGTCGGAGAGCACGGGGCCGGCTTCGGGCGTGTAGGTCTTGGTGAGGTGCTCGACGCGGATCACCGGCAAAACGGCATCGGCCGGAGCAGTCGCCCCGGCCGCCGGCTGCCCGGAAAGGGAAGCGGTCATTCTGCGATCACCAGCCCGGCTGGATGTTGCCCTTGAAGGTGTCGAGCACGAAGGCCTTCACCTCCGGCGACTGGTAGCTTTCCACCAGCGTCTTCACCCACGGCTTGTCCTTGTCTTCGGCACGCACCGCGATCAGGCAGAAATATTCCGACAGGTCAGTCTCGCGCACCAGCGAGTCCTTGGTCGGGTTCAGGCCGGCCTGAATGGCGAAGTTGGTGTTGATGACCGCCAGATCCACATCTTCCAGCGAGCGCGGAACCTGGGTCGCCTCAAGTTCGAGGATCTTCACGTTCTTCGGGTTCTCGGTGATGTCGAGCACCGTGGACTTGAAGCCGAGGCCCGGCGCCAGCTTGATGATGCCGCCGGATTCCAGGAGGCGCAGGGCGCGGCCGGCATTGGTCGGATCATTCGGAATGGCGATCTGGGCGCCCTCCGGCAGTTCGTCCAGCGACTTGATCTTGCGGGAATAGGCCGCCATCGGCAGGAGCACCGTGCGCGCCACCGAGACGAGATCAAGGTTGCGGTCCTTGATCTGCTGTTCAAGGTAGGGCGTGTGCTGGAAGGCATTGGCTTCCAGCTCGCCATCATTGGTGGCGGTGTTGATGATGGCGTGGTCGGAGAACTCCACCACTTCCACATCCAGCCCCTTGGCCTTGGCAACCGGCACCAGCGCCTCGGCGATCTGGGCGTGCGGGCCGGCGGTGGCGCCCAGCCGGATCTTTTCGGCCAGCGCCGGGTTCACCAGACCGACGGCAAGCGCGAGGACGGACAGCGACAGCAGTCGCGAACGACGGGACGAGAAGGACATCAGACGGATCCGTTTGCGGGAGGGTCACGCGAAGGCGGGGCTGGCCGGGAGGGGCCGGGTCGCATCCGGTGCAGGACAGGAGGCCGGGTCGGGGAGGACCTTGCCGGGGTTGAGAAGGCCGAGAGGATCAAGGGCGGCCTTGAGGCTGGCCATCACGGCGACGGCCTCGGCGCCATGCTCGCGCGGCAGCCAGTGACGCTTGCCAAGGCCGATGCCGTGCTCGCCGGTGGCGGTGCCGCCTGCGGCCAGCGCCCGGGCGACGATGCGGTCATTCAGCCGGCCGACTTCCGCCGTCTCCGCGGCGTCCTCGGGGATCACCATGAAGACGCAGTGGAAATTGCCATCGCCGACATGGCCGACGATGAAGGCCGGCACCGGCGAGGAGGCCACGTCCTCGCGGGTTTCCAGCACCACCTCGGCGAGTTTCGAGATCGGCACGCACACATCCGACGGCCAGGCGCGCGACCCCGGCCGCTCGTTCTGGGCCCAGGCGAGGCCCACCCGGCGGGCCTCCCACAGATTGGCGGCCTCCTCGGCGGTGGCCATCCAGCGCAGGTCCGCCCCGCCATGATCGGCGACGATGCCGGTCACGGTGTCGGAGAGGGCGGAGACCTCATGAGCGGCGCCCTGAAACTCGAAGAACAGCGCCGGCCGGACGGCCCGCCCCAGCTGGGGGTGGCGGTGGAGCACCGGGATCAGCGGCTGATCCACCAGCTCCACCCGGCCGATGGGCACGCCGGCGCGGCGGATGTCGGTGACGGTGGCGACTGCCGCCGCCAGCGTCGGGAAGCTCGCCACCGCCGACACGGCCTCGGGCACCGGATGCAGGCGCAGCGTCACCTCGGTGACGATGCCAAGCGTGCCCTCGGAGCCGTCGCACAGCCGGGTGAGATCATAGCCGGCCGACGACTTGCGCGCCGGGCCGCCGGTGCGGATGATCCGGCCATCGGCCAGAACCACGGTCAGGCCCAGCACATTTTCCCGCATCACGCCGAAGCGGACGGCGTTGGTGCCCGACGCGCCGGTGGACACCATGCCGCCGAGCGAGGCGTCCGCCCCGGGATCGACGGGGAAGAACAGGCCGGTATCGCGCAGGAACCGGTTGAGGGTCTGCCGGCGCACCCCGGCCTCGACCCGGGCGGTCATGTCGTCCGGGCTGACGTCCAGAATGGCATCCAGCCGGCCGGTATCGACGGCGATGCCGCCAGCCACCGGAATGGCCCCGCCTTCCAGCCCCGAGCCGGCGCCGAAGGGCACCAGCGGCACCCGGAAGCGGGTGGCGATGCGGGCGATGTCGGCCACCTCCTCGGTGGTCTCGGGGAACACGACGATGTCGGGCCGGTGGCCGGCATGGTGGCTCTCGTCGCGGGCGTGATGGTCGCGCACGCTGTCAGCCACGCTGGCGCGGGCGCCGAAGCGGCCGATGAGAGCGGCAAGCGCGCCGGCCACATCGGCGCGGGGGGCGGTGAGGGGAGCGCTCATCAGGCCACCGTCTGGTCAGTGCGGGCGTGCTGCCAGGAGACGAGGCGATCGACGGCAGCCGTCAGGGTCGCCTCGGTCTTGGCAAAGCAGAAGCGGACATGGCTCTTCACGTCGCGGGCGCCATAGAAGGCGGAGACCGGAATGGTGACCACGCCGGCCTCCAGCACCAGCCGCCGGGCGAAGGCGAGATCGTCGCCCTCCGGGTCGAGAGCGGAGATGTCGGCGACGGTGAAATAGGTGGCGGGGGCCGGCACGGCGTCGATGCCGGCGCGGCGCAGGCCCGTCACCAGCAGGTCGCGCCGGGTCTGAAGGGTGGCGGCAAGGCCGCGGAAATAGCTCTCCGGCAGATTGAGGCCGAAGGCGACGGCAGTCTGGAGGGCCGGCGGCGTGGTGAAGGTGACGAACTGGTGGGCGCGCGCGATCGGCACCAGCAGCTTCGGATCGGCGGTGATGTAGCCGACCTTCCAGCCGGTGACGGAAAAGGTCTTGCCGGCCGAGCCGATGCGCACCACCCGGTCGCGCACCTCCGGGAAGGAGAACAGGGTGGTGTGGCGGCCGCCATCAAAGATCAGGTGCTCATAGACTTCATCGCAGATGGCGATGAGATCATGCTTCAGCAGCAGATCGGCCAGACCACGCAGCTCCGCGGCCGAGAACACCTTGCCGATCGGGTTCATCGGGTTGTTGAGCACGATGGCCCGGGTGCGCGGGGTGATGGCGGCTTCCAGCCGGTCCAGCGGCAGGGCCCAGTTCGGCGGCGAGAGCCGAACCGGCACCGGCACGGCGCCCGCCCGGCGGATTACCGGCGGATAGGAATCATA
>JBBSSF010000019.1:0-15806 GCA_038242345.1 Hyphomicrobiales bacterium | reverse complement strand
GGGCGCGAACGTGCCCGGATCGGCCGAGGTGAACTCCCAGATGGCGTAGGTGGCCGCGCCGCAGTCGCCGGTCGGCTTGCAGGTCAGCGTGCCGGTCAGCGCCGGAAGCTCCTTCGTGGCGGCCATGGCATCGGCCAGCGCCTTGCGGCCGACATACATGTTGCCATCCCCGTCGGTGACGGCAACCTTGTCGAGCGCGGTCAGCGTCAGAAGGGCCGCATCATAGCCATAGGCCGAGAAGCCGCCGATCGGAGCCTCGCCATACTCTTCCTTGAAGGCTTCGAGGAAGGGCTGGTAGCGGTCCGAGAACTCGTCCGACGACGCGCCGACGATCGGGAAACCGACGACGGACGGGCCGGCCGCCTCAATGACGTTGGCCGAGAACACGCCTTCGCCGCCGAGGAGGCTGGTCTTGGCAAGGCCCGGGACCTCGCCCTTCTGGCGCAGCAGGAAGCCGGTGGCCGAGGTGAACACCGGCATGAAGATCACGTCCGGCGCGCTGGTGGCGATGCGGGTCAGCACCGGGCGCATGTCGGTGTCGGTCGGCGCGATGGCCTCGCTCGACAGCACCTTGCCGCCGCCCTCCGTGAAATACTTGCCGAAGGCCTTGGCCAGCTGCTCGGTATAGGGGCTGCCATCATGGATGGTGGCGGCGGTCTTGGCGCCCATCTTGTCGAGGGCGTACTTCACCGAGAATTCGGCCGAGACGAGATCGTTCGGCACGACGCGGATGAAGCCCTTGAAGCCGTCCGGGCGATCCTCGGCAGTCAGCGCCGGGGCGGTGGAGCCGATGCCGACGGAGGGGATGCCGACATTCCACAGGATCGGCGCGCCGACGCGGGCCCCCGACGAGCAGGACGGGCCGACAACGGCCAGGATCTGCTTGTTGCCGGCGAGCTTGGTGGCCGCCGTCTGGCCGCCTTCGGCCGTGCACTGGGCGTCCTCGCCGACGAGCTTCACCTTGAAGCCCTTGATGTCGCCCTTGTCGTGGATGGCCAGTTCGGCACCGCGCAGCTCGTCGATGCCCTGGTTGGTGTCGCCACCGGACTGGGAGGAATAGCCGCCGATCAGGATCGGCTGGCCCTTGGCGATCTTGACCACGCCGAGCGGGTCGGTGACCGGGCCGACGGTCTCGGCGCGCACGGCGCCGGCGGTCAGCGTGGTGGCGACGGCCGCGGCCATCATCAGGCCGCCACGGCGGCCGGGTCGCAGTCTCTTGATCGTCATCAAAGCCCTCCAGATCCCCGTTTGCGGCAGCCGGACCGGTGCCGCGCTGATCGCCCCCGGTGGCACTGGGCCGCCGGTATTCCTCCTCTTCGGGCTGCCGCCCGAACCAGCCCGGCGGACCCGAGGGTCCTCCGGACCTCCCCCCTTTTCTTTCCGGAAGAAAGAAGAAGAGGGTCCGGGAGGCGCCGCCTCCCGGTCAGGGGATCGGGGGCAGATGCCCCCGAAACTCTCAGGCCGCCGACTTCGCCGGCGCCTCGCCGATGGCGGCGATCGGGCCGACGGCCTTTTCCACCAGCGGCAGGACTTCCTTGCCGAAGCGCTCCAGCGAGCGGCGCGCACGCTCGACCGGCATGTCGCCGAACTGGAAGAAGATGTTGTAGTGCTTGGGGTTGAGGTGACGAATTTCGGCCACCAGCTTTTCCGCCACCAGCTCCGGCGAGCCGATCAGCAGATTGTCGGCGAAGGTCTCCAGCGGCGGCTCGTCCGGGATCGGCGGGGCGATCACGAAGCTGCCGTCGAGCGACAGGTTCGACGTCCGGAGGCCATGCACCATGCGGCCGACATAGCGGGCCCGCTCGGCCGCCTCCATCGCCTCCGCCCTGGAGTCGGTGACGTGGACATATTGCTGGAGAGCGACCGGCATGGTCGCGCCGTCGAGACCGGCCTTCTCCCACATCCCGCGCACCAGCTCGGCCATCTCGAAGAGGACCTTGGAGCCCTTCCAGCCGGCGGTGATGAAGGGCGTGCCACCGAACTCGGCGATCTTCTTCAGGATCGGCGGATGCGGCGAGGTGCAGTAGATCGGCGGCAGCGGCTTCTGCACCGGACGCACCGTGAACACGGAGTCCGGAACCGAGATGTGCTCGCCCTTGAAGGAGACGTGGCCTTCGGTCAGCGCCTTCTCGACGATCTCCCAATATTCGAGGAAGACCTCCGTCTTCTTGGCGACGTCCTGGTTATAGCGCTCGAACTCGTAGCCCTGATAACCGGTGCCGACGCCGAGAACCGCACGGCCGTTCGACATCTGGTCGAGAAGCGCGATTTCCTGGGCCACCCGCATCGGATGGTAAAGCGGCAGCACCACCACGCCGGCGCCGAGCTTGATGCGCGAGGTGATGCCGGCCATGTGGGCGGCCACCATCAGCGGCGACACCGAGATCGAATAGTTGGTGAAGTGATGCTCGGCGAACCAGGCGATCTCGAAGCCGATGTCCTCGGCCAGTTTCACCATGGTGCGGGTGTCGTTGATGACGCCCGCCGTGCCGCCCGGATTGTCCCGGAGCCCCATCAGATTGAAGATGCCGAAATGCATGTTTCTCTCGCTTGCCCCCGTCTCGCCGTCGCAAAAGGCGGCCGGAGATCGGAAGTCTTCCTTCAGGCTGGGAAAGGTGTCTGGATCAGGGGATGAAATAACCGCCCGAGACGGCGACCGTCTCGCCGACCATGTAGCGGTTGCCCGGACCGCCGAGGAACACGATGACATCGGCGATGTCCTCGGGTTCGGCCGCCCGGCCGATGGCGGTCTGGGCGGCCAGTTCCGGCAGGAAGCCGGCGGCCCGGGCCTTGTCGGTGGCGATCGCCGCCGGGCCGACGCCGTTGACCAGGATCTGGTCGGGGGCGAAGGCGAGGCCGAAGGTCTTCGTCAGGTTGATGACGGCCGCCTTCATCGCGGCATAATGCGGGTTCTTCGGATGGGCCTTGAAGCCGTCGATGGAGGCGACGTTGACGATGCGCCCGCCGCCCAGCGGCTTCATGTGCTCCACGGCCGCCACCATCATGTGATAGAGGCCGCGCACGTTGACCGAGAAGGAGAAATCCCAATCCTCGTCCGTGACTTCCAGGATGTGCTTGCGCGGATAGACGCCGGCGCAGTTGACAAGCGTCGCCACCGGCCCGGCCGCCGCCACGGCCCGGGCGAAGAGATCATGGGCCGCCGCCTTGGTGGTGAGATCGCCCGACACGGAGACGGCCTCGCCGCCGGCCGCGCGGATCTCGGCGGCCACCGCCTCGGCGCCCTCCGCGTTCAGGTCGAGGACGGCGACCTTCGCGCCGGCTTCCGCGAACCTGAGACACACCGCCTTGCCGAGGCCGCTCGCCCCGCCGGTGACGACGACGGTCTGACCCTTCATCTCTCACTCCGCCCGCTCATGCGGCGCCGCCCGATCGCGGCGTCTGGAGGGAGTGTCAGAAATGTGTCACCTCAGGACAAACGCGAATTTCTACTGGACGGATTAGCGTGGCAGACTGGAGGGCCGGTTGTGAAAGCCTGACTTGCCCTGGGATTAGAAAGACTAATTTGCCCACTCGGCGGGCACGAGCTATCGATAATTGGGCAGGAGGACACGCAATGGTCACGCTCGGCCTGTTCAGCCTCATGGGGCTTTACGACCGCAACACCTCGCCCGCGTCGGTTCTGAGGACCACGGTGGACACCGTCCGCATGGCCGAGGATTTCGGCTTCGACATCGCCTGGTTTGCCGAGCATCACTTCACGAACCATTCGATCTGTCCGGCCTCGCTGCTGATGGTCGCCCATTGTGCGGCGGAGACATCGCGCATCCGGCTGGGACCGGCGGTGCTGGCGCTGCCCTTCTACGAGCCGCTGAAGATCGTGCAGGAAGCGGCCTTTGCCGATCTTCTCACCCGCGGGCGCCTCGTCCTCGGCCTCGGCTGCGGCTACCAGCCCTATGAATTCGACCGTTTCCGCGTCGATCCCGAATATCGCTACCAGATGATGCTGGAAGTCTGGGACATCCTGGAGCAGGGACTCACCTCCGGGGTGGTGGAATATCGCGGCGCGCTGCTTGATATTCCCCGGACGGAACTCTCCATGCGTCCCTTCGGTCTGGCGATGCCCGATGTCTATGTGGCCTCCAGCCATCCGGAAGTGATCGCCCGCATGGTGCGCGACGGCGCCACGCCGTTCATGAGCTTCGGCCATCGCGGTCTCGCCGAGGCCAAGGGGTTCCGTGACCTGATCGCCGAACGCTGGGAAGCGGGCGGCGGAAACCCGGACCGGATGCCGCTCGCCGTGCAGCGCTATGTCTATGTGACCGACGACCCCAACGACGCCCGCCACGCCGCCCGCTGCGTGCGCAATCTGGCGCGCGCCGCCGTGCCGCTTTCCACCGCCGCCCCCACCAAGGACGGTCCCTTCCTGCGGCTGATGCCGCTGAATGACGAGCCGCCCCTCGACGACTTCCTCGACAACGCCGTCATCGGCCCGGCTGCCTATTGCGTGGACAAGCTGCGCGCCGAGCTGGAGGTGATCCGGCCCAGCCACCTCTCCTGCTTCATGGGATTTGCCGGCATCGGCCGGCGCGAGACGCTGGCCTCCCTGGAGCGGTTCGGCTGCGACGTGATCCCGGAACTGGCCGACCTGATCGACCTCAGGGCCGACATGGTGTCCGACGCCGCCTGATTCCTGTATACTTTCGCGTCTGTCCGGCCGGGGGCCGGGCGGATGGATCTCCCCGCTTGGCTGCCGGTCGGGACGGCGTCCAGGCGGGATGGGCACGCACTCCGAGAGGTGATCCAGCTCCCCCATGGCCCTCCCCCCGAAGTCTTCCCGTCCGTCCGTGTCTGCGGACCTTGCCGATGACGAGCCCCGGCGTCAGACCGTTTCCGCGCGCCGGCCGGTGCGTCTGCCGCCGCTGAACCTGTTCCGGGTGTTCGATGCCGCCGCCCGCCATGGTAGCTTCACGGCGGCGGCCGACGAACTGTGCGTCACCCAGTCGGCCGTCAGCCAGCAGATCCGCCAGCTGGAAGAGTTTCTGGAAGTCCGCCTGTTCCGCCGCCTGCCGCGCCGGGTGGAGCTGACCCGGGAAGGCACGGCGCTGGCCGGTGCCGTCGGCGAGTCCATCCGGATGCTGGGCCGGGCCTGCGAGCGCATCCAGGACCCCAACACCCCGACGGTGCTGTGCATCAACGCCACCCCGTCCATTGCCTCGCGCTGGCTGGTGCCGCGGCTGAAGCGGTTCATGGAGCTGAACCCGCGGGTCAAGGTGACGCTGCTTGCCACCAATGACGCCATCGACTTCGACCGGCAGGACATCGACGTCGCCATCCGCTGGGGCGATGGCCGCTGGCCGGGGGTGCGGGCCGAGCCGCTGGGGCAGGAAATGATCTTCCCCGTGTGCTGTCCGTCCCTGCTGCCCGATGGCCGCCCCTTCAGCCGCACCCGCGACCTCACCGGCTACACGCTCCTGCAGGTGGTCAACGGCACCTCCTGGTCGAGCTGGTTCGAGGCGGCGGGCTATGTCGGCGTGGACTATTCCGAATCGCTCTATTTCAGCGATGCCGGCCTGATGCTCGATGCGGCGGTGGAGGGACAGGGCATCGCGCTCGCCTCCAATCTTCTGGTCGAGAATGATCTGCGCTCCGGCCGGCTGGTGCGGGCCTTCGACACGGAGATCGAGTCCGAGGAGGGATTCCACATCCTCTCCAGCCTCGAATATGGCGACAAGCCGGCCATTGCCGGCTTCCGGGCATGGCTGCGGGAAGAGGCCGAGCTTTCCAGCCGGGGGCCGCCCTGAGCGCGTCCGCCGGGTCCCCGCGCGGGGGTGTTCTCTTGATGCCTACGACGACGGACCGATTGGCGTTGCGGTCCGAAGGGCGTAGAAGCGGGGCAGCCGTTCCTTTGAATTAGCGCAAGCCGAGACAAAGCCATGACCGCCCACGACGTGCCCGTCCCGCCGTTCTCCTATGCGCCGCTGTTTCCGCTCGGAGCCGACGAGACGCCCTACCGCAAGCTCACCTCGGACTTTGTCTCTGTCGACACCTTCCGGGGCGAGGAATTCCTCATCGTCGAGCCCGAGGGCCTGCGCCTGCTCTCCGAGACCGCGATGGGCGACATCAACCATCTGCTGCGTCCCGGCCATCTCGCCCAGCTCGCCAAGATCCTGGACGACCCCGAGGCGACGGCCAACGACAAGTTTGTCGCCTATGACCTGCTGAAGAATGCCAACATCGCCGCCGGCGGCATCCTGCCCATGTGTCAGGACACCGGCACCGCGATCGTGATGGGCAAGAAGGGCCGGCGCGTTTTGACCAAGGGTGGCGACGAAGGTGCGCTCGCCCAGGGTATCCGCGACGCCTATTTCAAGCGCAACCTGCGCTACAGCCAGCTTGCGCCGCTCTCCATGTTCGAAGAGAAGAACACGCGCAACAACCTCCCCGCCCAGATCGAGATCTACTCGGAGGGCGAGGATGCCTACAAGTTCCTGTTCATGGCCAAGGGCGGCGGCTCGGCCAACAAGACCTATCTGTTCCAGTCGACCCCGTCGATGCTGACACATGACCGTCTGGTGAACTTCCTCAAGGAAAAGATCCTGACGCTCGGCACGGCCGCCTGCCCGCCCTATCATCTCGCCATCGTCATCGGCGGCACCTCGGCGGAACTGAACCTCAAGACCGTGAAGCTCGCCTCGGCGCGCTATCTCGACGGCCTGCCCACCAAGGGCTCCGAGGACGGCCACGCCTTCCGCGACCTCGAGATGGAAGCGGAGATCCACAAGCTGACCCAGGATCTGGGCGTCGGCGCCCAGTTCGGCGGCAAGTACTTCTGCCATGACGTGCGCGTGATCCGCCTGCCGCGCCATGGCGCCTCGCTGCCGATCGGCATGGGCGTGTCCTGCTCGGCCGACCGTCAGGCTGTCGGCAAGATCACCAAGTCCGGCATCTATGTGGAGGCGCTGGAGACCAACCCGGCCCACTTCCTGCCCGAGGTCGAGCCCGAGGCCCTCTCCGGCCATGTGGTGAAGGTCGACCTGACCCGGCCGATGCCGGAGATTCTGGCCGAACTTTCCAGGCACCCGATCAAGACCCGCCTGTCGCTGACCGGCCCGCTGATCGTGGCCCGCGACCTCGCCCATGCCAAGCTGCGCGAGCTCCTGGAGAAGGGCGAGGGCCTGCCGGACTATTTCAAGAATCACCCGATCTATTATGCCGGCCCGGCCAAGACGCCGGAGGGCTATGCCTCGGGCTCCTTCGGCCCGACCACGGCCGGCCGCATGGACGCCTATGTCGACCAGTTCCAGGCCGAGGGCGGCTCCATGGTCATGCTGGCCAAGGGCAACCGCTCCCAGCAGGTGACGGATGCCTGCAAGAAGCATGGCGGCTTCTATCTGGGCTCCATCGGCGGCCCGGCGGCGCGTCTGGCCAAGGACTGCATCAAGAAGGTGGAGGTCGTCGCCTTCCCCGAGTTCGGCATGGAAGCCATCTGGCGCATCGAGGTCGAGGACTTCCCGGCCTTCATCGTCGTGGACGACAAGGGCAACGACTTCTTCAAGGAACTGAACCTGTCCTGAGACCGGGGACGCGGCGGAAAAGCGGAGCTATCCTCAACACCGGGTTAATACCCCAACGGGTTGAGACATTTCCGCTTTTCCCGTCCTCCGGGCCGATCCCGGCGGCGCCCGGCAATTGCGGCGCCGGACGGGCGGAACACTGCTGGATTTGTGAAGGCCGCGCCGCTTGCGCGGCCTTTTCATTCCCGCCGATCATCTGCCCGAAGGCGGCTGGCCGGACGGGAGAGAATCTCTTCCGCGCGTCGGGCCCTGCCTCGAACCGCCGGTGCGAGCCCCGGGGCCGTGTCCCCCGTGCTCCTGCACCGATCCCAGGAGAGACAGGACATGACGCGAACGAGAGCCTTCCGCCCCCTGCTTCTGGCCGCAGCCGGCCTCGGCCTGGCGCTGCCCAATCTGGCGGATGCCCCGGCCCATGCGGTTGCCTGCCGCAATCCGGGCGTGACGGTCTGCTATGACACCCAGGGCAAGGCGATCTCCGGCCCCGGCGTGACGCCGGACAACCGGCCGGGTGCCCGCATGCGCCGCAACCCGATTCCGCGCGAGCTGGTCGACTACAGCGGCCCCTATGGCAAGGGCACCGTCGTGGTGAACACCTCGGAGCGGCGCCTCTATCATGTGCTGGGCGATGGCAAGGCCATGAAATATGGCGTCGGCGTCGGCCGCGAGGGCGCCCAGTGGTCCGGCACCCACCGCATCACCGGCAAGGCCGAGTGGCCGAGCTGGGGCCCGACCCCGAACATGCGCAAGCGCATTCCCGACCTGCCGGAGCACATGGCCGGCGGCCCGAACAATCCGCTCGGCGCCCGCGCCCTCTATATTGGCAACACCTGGTACCGCATCCACGGCTCCAACGAGCCCTGGACCATCGGCACAGCCGTCTCCTCCGGCTGCATCCGCATGGCCAACGAGGATGTCATCGACCTCTATGAGAGTGTCGGCGTCGGCACCACGGTGGTCGTCATCCGCTGACGCTTCCTGCGGGCGCCCTCACGCCCGCAGGACGCCTTTTCCGGGGGCCGGTCAACCGGCCTCCGGTGCCTTGTCAGGCTGTCGCCCGTGCAAACGCCGTACGGCCGGAACGCAGCCCGGGCCCGGAGAGGCCGCGGATGACGCGCCTCCGGCCAGCCTCAAGCCGCAGAAGCGGTTGCAAGAGCCAGTGGCCGAGGAGAAGTGCGGGATTTCCGGACGGGATTGCCGGTGGTCCGACCCGGGACATTGCCGAGACGCCCGGCATCGGGACAGGATTTTGACGCCCCGGGCACGGGCAAGACCGGCTGCGCTGACCGCTCCGGCTTCCGAAACAGGCTCCCGGAGCGGATTGCGGAGCTGCGGAGTGCCTGTTGCGCACGCCGGTGTCGCGGACGGCATCTCAAGACAGGATTCGGATCAGGATTGCCGGCGCGTTACCCGGCGCTGCCGCGTGGCCGATGCGGGCCGGGCGTGCGTCGCATCCGGCGGGAGCGGCCGCATCTCCGGGCGCTGGCCGATCGGCGGCGGCCTTGCCGCGTGCACGCCCCGGAAGACGGGTTCGGCGGAGCGGTGCGCACTCCAGCCGAACCCAGGTCCGCCGGATCCCGGACGGCATCGGCCGGCCGGGAGGCGGGTCGCGGCGTCCTCCGCTGTTTCCGGGCGAGGGCCGGACGGACGGAGGTGGGCCGCGAAAAAGGGGATCCGGTCCGCCTGATCCCAGGCGGACCGGATGATGCAGGGCGCAGGCCCCTTTCCCGTCCCGGATCCGGCGGGGGCCGGCCGGGGGATCGGGGGTCAGTCCCGATAGTCCTGGATCCGCGTGGTCCGGAGCCCGGCAAGACCATGGCGATCAATCGCCATCTGCCAGCTCAGGAATTCCTCGACGGTCAGGGTGTAGCGTCGGCAGGCCTCCTCCAGGGACAGGAGACCGCCGCGAACCGCCGCGACGACTTCCGCCTTGCGGCGGATGACCCAGCGACGGGTGTCACTTGGCGGCAGGTCCGCGATCGTCAGCGGACTGCCGTCGGGCCCCGTGACATAACGGACGCGCGAACGAACCGGATCGGTCATCGTACTCCCACACACTCTCGCCGACCTTTCCCGACGCCGAACCTAGCGCTGCGCCTGTAAAAAAGGGCTAAACGACGGAAGCGGATGGCCGATCCGGCTGGCATCGGCCGACAGGCGGCCGCCGCCCCCGCCCCGGATTGCCGATCCCGGGGGACAGCGCCAAAATTTGATATTTCTCAATATCTTGTTGCTACAAGCTCAGACGTCGGGTGCCGGGGCGCACGCCGGATGCCGGTCCGGCCGCTGCGGCGCAACAGCGTTAACGGCTCAAATTATTTTATAAACAGAGCCTTCGGGAGAGCTTCTCAGAAACCACATCACCCAATCCAGCCGGGCCGATTCCCGTCCCCGGAGCGAATCCCCCGGGCATGGGGGGGGCGCGGAGATTCCAGATGCGTCCGCCCGCGGGATCTCGTGTCGCACAGGGCCGGACCGGCGGGGGCGCAGGGAATCAGCTCCGCCCCTCATGTGCCGCGAATCGGTTGACCCAAGGGGCTGCCGCCCGCCGGAGCGCACCGGACGGACTGTCCGTCCGGGCGCGACCGCGGCGCGGAAACAACACCGCCGGCTTCCAAGCCCGGGCTGCACCTCACGATTCGCCGCCAGTCCAAGTTTCGACATGTTTGACGGGGAGTCAGGAAGATACCGAAGGGCGTGACCGGAAAGGTCGAGCGGTCCGACGCCCGGTCCAGATCATCAATTTCCCCGCGGCCCGGCCGGTCCGGGATGACATTACGAGGCTGATCCGCCCATGAACCCGATGGATGTGGCGAGCGAGCCGCTCGCGGCCGCGGGCGCTGCCGATTTTTCGTTCCTGTCGCTGTTCCTGCAGGCCCATATCGTCGTCAAGCTGGTGATGCTGGGGCTGATCTTCGCCTCGGTCTGGTGCTGGGGCATCATCATCGACAAGACGCTGCTCTACACGCGCACCCGCCGCGCCATGGACCAGTTCGAGAAGGTGTTCTGGTCCGGCCAGTCCCTGGAGGACCTCTACCGCACCCTCTCCGGCCGGGCGAATGACGCGCTGGCGGCCCTCTTCGTGGCGGCCATGCGCGAATGGAAGCGCAGCCACGAGGGTGGCAAGCCCGCCATCGGCAACCTGACCCAGCGCATCGACCGGGTGATGGACGTCACCATGACGCGCGAGCAGGAGCGGCTGGAATCGAATCTCCTGGTGCTGGCAACCGTCGGCTCGGCGGGTCCGTTCATCGGCCTGTTCGGCACGGTGTGGGGCATCATGACGGCCTTCCAGGGCATTGCGGCGTCCAAGAACACCAGCCTTGCCGTGGTGGCGCCGGGCATCGCCGAGGCGCTCTTTGCCACCGCCCTCGGCCTGCTGGCAGCCATCCCGGCGGTCATCGCCTACAACCGGCTGAGTTCGGACGCCGGTCATCTGAGCGCGCGCATGGAGGGCTTCGCGGACGAGTTCGCGGCCATCCTGTCGCGCCAGATCGACGAACAGGGCGCCTGAGGGAGGACGGGATCATGGGAGCCAGTCTCGGGGGCGGTCCGGCAGCGGGCGGCGGGCGGCGGGGACGCCGGCGGCGCCGGCGCGGCGCCATGAGCGAGATCAACATCACGCCGTTCGTCGACGTGATGCTGGTGCTGCTCATCATCTTCATGGTCGCCGCGCCGATGATGACCACGGGCGTGCCCGTCGATCTGCCGCAGTCGGCTGCCAAGCCGCTCCAGACGCAGACCGAGCCCATCACCGTCTCTATCGACGGTCAGGGCCGGGTCTTCATCCAGGACAAGGAAACCACCGTCGACGACCTCGTCTCGACGCTGACGGCGATTGCCAAGAATGGCTATGAGGAACGGATCTTCGTGCGCGGTGACCGCGCAGCCGACTATGGCGCGGTCATGGCCGTGATGGGCCGGCTGAATGCGGCCGGCTTCAAGAAGATCGGCCTCGTGACGCTCCAGGAACAGAGGAGCTGACGGGCATCCGATGCTGCGTCCCGGCACGCCCATATCCGCGGCCGTTCATGCCGTGCTGATCTTCTGGGGACTCCTCGCTTTCCAGAGCGTGGACCCGTTCCCGGACGGCGGCGGCGAGCCCCTGCCCGTGGAACTGATTTCCGACGACGAGCAGATCCTCGGCCAGGCCGACGGTCAGCGCGATCTCGCGCCCTCCAAGGGGGCGCTCTCCCCGGAAGCCACCCCGCCGACGCCGGATGCCAAGGCCGGCACCGCCCAGAAGGAACTCGACGCGCCGCCGACCCCGGAGGTCCGCGACGTGGCGGCTGCCCCGGATGCGCCCCCGCCGCCGCCTGCCGAGCCGGAACCGCCGGCCCCGGCGGCCGAGGCCGCCCCTCCGCCCCCGCCGCCGCCGCCTCCGCCGCCGCCCGAGCCGCCCAAGCCCGAGCCGACGCCCGATCCGGCGCCGCCGAAGGCCGAGCCGGAACCGACCCCCGAGCAGCCCAAGCCGACGGCGCCCGAAGGCGAGGATCCGACCGAGGAAGCCAAGCCCGAGCCGCCCAAGCCGACGACTTCGGTGACCCCGCGCGTGAAGCCGACCCCGCCGCAGCCGGTGAAGGTGGCCGAAGCCGAGAAGAAGCCGGAAGAGCAGAAGAAGCCCGAGGAGCCGAAGAAGCCGGCCGACAAGACCGACCCGAACTCGAAGGACACCGACGCCAAGAAGCCGGCCACCGACAAGGCCCAGGCAAAGCCGGCGGCGGAGAAATCGAAGACGAGCGCGGATACCAAGTCGGCTGCGACCAAGGCCGATTCGGAGCAGAAGAAGTTCAGCACCGACAAGATCTCGGCGCTCCTGAACAAGCAGGCTCCGTCCGGCGGCGGCACCGCGCGGTCCAACCAGCCGGCCTCCCTCGGCGCGACCCGCGGCTCGGCGACCGGCAAGCTGACCCAGAACGAGATGGATGCCCTGCGGGGCGCGATCTCGCGCTGCGTCAACCCGCCGATCGGCTCGACGGAGATCAAGACCTTCCCGAAGCTGTCGGTGACCCTCAACCAGGATGGAACCGTGGCCAGCGCGACGGTGGTGAACTCCAGCCTCGAGTCCGGCTTCCGGGCGCTTGGCGAGGCCGCGCGGCGCGCCGTCATCCGCTGCGCGCCCTACACGATGCTGCCGGCAGCGAAATATGACACCTGGAAGGATGTCGAGATCCTCGTCGATCCCTCCAAGTTCACCGGCGGCTGAGCCCGCTTTTTCCTGAAGAAGCCGGCGCCCCAGAGGCGCCGGTTTCGTCCCGGACCGAATTTCATTTTCCCTAGACCGACCGATCATGGATCGCCCGATGCCCATTGCCGCCCTTCCCGTTCCACCTGCCGCGCGCCGTCGCGGCCTCAGCCTTGCCGCCCTTGCCGGCCGGCTCGTCGCCGTCGCGGCCGTCGCCCTCGGCTTCGGTCTGGCGGATCCCCGGCCGGCATCGGCCCTCGTCCAGATCACGCTGTCGGAAGGCCAGGTCGAGCCGCTGCCCATCGCCATTCCCGATTTCACCGGCTCGGCCATGGCCAAGCAGGTGTCGGACGTGGTGACGGCGGACCTGCGCAATTCCGGCCTGTTCCGTCCACTCGATCCGGCCTCCTTCATCGAGAAGACCGTCTCGATCTCGGCCATGCCGAATTTCGACAACTGGCGGGTGATCCAGGCCCAGGCCCTGGTCGTCGGCGCGGTGCAGGAATCCGGCGGCCAGCTTGTCGCCCAGGTGCGGCTGTGGGACGTGTTCGCCGGCGAGCAGATGCTCGGCCAGCAGTTCGCCACCCCGCCGGAGAACTGGCGCCGCCTCGCCCACAAGATCTCGGACGCGATCTATGAGCGTCTGACCGGCGAGAAGGGTTATTTCGATTCGCGCGTGGTCTTCGTCGACGAGAGCGGTCCGAAGAACAAGCGCATCAAGCGGCTGGCCATCATGGACTATGACGGCGCCAATGCCCGGGCCCTCACCAAGGGCAACGAGCTGGTGCTGACGCCGCGCTTCTCGCCGACCTCCCAGCAGGTCACCTACATGTCGTTTGCCGACAACAACCCGCGGGTCTATCTGCTCGACCTCGGCACCGGCGCGCGCCGGGTGGTGGGCAACTTCCCCGGCATGACCTTCGCCCCGCGCTTCTCGCCCGATGGCAGCCGCATCGTCTTCTCCATGCAGGAGGGCGGCAACTCCAACATCTATTCGATGGGCATCAGCGGCGGCGGCGTGACCAAGCTCACTGATTCGCCGGCCATCGACACCAGCCCCTCCTATTCGCCGGATGGCAGCCAGATCGTGTTCGAATCGGACCGCGGCGGCACCCAGCAGCTTTATGTCATGGGCGCCGGCGGCGGCGGGGCCACCCGCATTTCCTTCGGGGCGGGCCGCTATTCGACCCCGGTGTGGTCGCCCCGCGGCGACTACATCGCCTTCACCAAGCAGGAAGGCGGCTCCTTCTCCATCGGCGTGATGAAGCCCGATGGCACCGGCGAGCGGATTCTCTCGACCAGTTTCCACAATGAAGGCCCGACCTGGGCGCCGAACGGCCGCGTGCTGATGTTCTTCCGCGAAGGCGGCGGCCCCGGCGGCGGTCCGCAGCTCTATTCCGTGGATGTCACCGGCCATAACGAGATGCGCGTGCCGACCCCCTCCTTCGGCTCCGACCCGGCCTGGTCGCCGCTGCTGCCCTGACCTGTTGCCGATCCGCAACGCCCGGCCGGGACTTGGAAATTCCGGCCGGACACTGCCACGAGGCCGCCGCATTGCTGGCCGGAAAAGGAGGGGAAAGAACATTACGAAACTTTCACGTCCTCCTTTCGCTTGTCACCCATAGTCCCGATTCCGGCGCCTCCGCCCGAGGCGGCAGCGCCGGAACCGGTTTCCGGCCCCAGACGGGGCGTTCCAGGAGCCATCGATGCTCGGATTCCTTTCCCTCTCCCGCACCGCGCGTTTCGCGGCCGTGATTCTGGCGACGCTGACCGTCGCCGCCTGCGCCAGCAAGCAGGATGGCGCCGGGACGGGCGTCGGCGCGGCCACCCCGGGTTCGGCCCAGGACTTCATCGTCAATGTCGGTGATCGCGTGTTCTTCGCCGTCGACCAGTCCGACCTGAGCGCGGAGGCCCGCGCCACCCTCGACCGTCAGGCCCAGTGGCTGAACCGCTACTCGCGCTACGGCATCCTGATCGAGGGCAATGCCGACGAGCGCGGCACCCGCGAGTACAACCTCGCCCTCGGCGCCCGCCGCGCCCAGGCCACCCGTGACTATCTGGTTGCCCGCGGCGTCTCTCCGCAGCGCCTCCGCACCATCTCCTACGGCAAGGAACGCCCGGTCGCCGTGTGCGATGACGAGTCGTGCTGGTCGCAGAACCGCCGCGCCGTGACCGTGCTGCAGGGCGCCGGCAGCTGATCTTCCGCTCCGCCTGATCGCGGACGCGCAACTTTTGACGGCGGCCCGGCACCGGGCCGCCGTTCGCATTTCCGGCATGGCCGCAATTTGGCCGAACTGGCCGGAAACTAAATGGAACAGGGGATCCGGCCTGCCGGTTTCCCCGGGGGTCCGCCCGGTGCGATGCACCATTCGGATACCGGATCCACGCTAGACTGATCCCTGGCGCATTCTGCCGGCTCCCCCAGCTGGAAGCCGGACGGCGCGTCGAGCCTGCTCCCCCGGCCCTGCCGGCGCCGGAGCAGGTGCCGCCCGCCCCTTTCCCGGCACCGGAAAGGGCCGGTCCTCCCGGAGGGAGTCCCGCCGGAGACCGGAGCGGAGCGGAGGCTTTCGGGTGCGGACGGGCTTCGGACCCCTTTGAAGGACGGGATGACACGCATGGCCGGATCGCTGCGGACGGGACGCCGCTTCACTTTCAGGGACACCCCCGGGCTCCTCGCCCGCCTCGCCCCGGCCCGGCTGGCCGGCGTCGCCGGGCTGGCGCTGGCGCTCTCGGCGGGGGCCGCGCTGCCGGCCCGGGCCCAGTTCTACGACAATCGCGCCGCTGGCGAGGCCAATGTCCGCATGGAGCGCATCGAGACCCAGATGCGTGCCCTGACCGGCCAGATCGAGCAGCTCGGCTATCAGCTGAAGCAGCTCCAGGACCAGCTTCGCCGGATGCAGGAGGACACCGAGTTCCGCCTGAACGATCTGGAAACCAAGGGCGCCAAGCCGGCCAAGAAGACCGAGGCCCCGGCCACCGATCCCGCCGGCAGCGCCGCTGCCCTGGCGCCGGAGCAGGCCGCGCCCGCCGATGCTCCGGCCGTGGGGGCCGGCGGCGGCGCCCCCGGCCACACCCCCCCCCCCCCCGCG
>JBBSSF010000018.1:0-15870 GCA_038242345.1 Hyphomicrobiales bacterium | reverse complement strand
GGTGTCGAGCGCCTCGGGGCCGGCTTCGCCCATCACCTTGAAGGTGACGGCCGGGAGATGATCGCCCACTTTGATCGTCATGGTCTTCGCTTCCCTCCTGGCGGGCCGGTCCGGCCCGCGGGCAGCGTCAAGGGATAGAGCATTTCGCGGCGCGTGGAAGCACGCTTGAGACGCAGTCGCGATTCCGCATCCGGCGGGCGCACGGGGCGCGTTAACAAAGCCGGTCCGAGGGGCTATCCTCGGGGCCGGGCCTCCCGTCCGGGAGACGGCCCGCCGGGTCACCCGCCGGAAAAGGGGCCGGGAGGCCGGGCACCGGCACGCGTCGGAATGCCTTACGGAACGCTCAACGGGAGACGCACACGGCCATGGCGACCAGCAGCACGCGCGGTTTTCTCGACGGTCAGCTTCTCATCGCCATGCCCGGCATGGGCGACCAGCGCTTCGCGCGCAGTCTCGTCTACATGTGCGCCCACTCGGCGGAAGGGGCCATGGGGATCGTGCTGAACCAGATCGCGCCCCATGTGAACTTCCCGGATCTGCTCGTCCAGCTCGACGTGATTCCGAAGGAGGAGCGCATCCACCTGCCGCCGCTTGCCCGCGACATGCGCGTGCACAAGGGCGGCCCGGTGGAGACCGGACGCGGCTTCGTGCTCCATTCGCCCGATTATTTCATCGAGAGTTCCACCCTTCCCATCGACGAGGGCGTGTGCCTGACGGCGACGGTGGAGATCCTGCGCGCCATCGCCCAGGGCAAGGGACCGTCCCAGGCGCTGCTCGCCTTCGGCTATGCCGGCTGGGCGCCGGGGCAGCTGGAAGGCGAGATCCGGGCCAATGGCTGGCTCACCTGCCGGCCGGATCCCGAGCTGATCTTCGGCGATGATCTCGAACAGAAATATGAGCGCGCGCTCGCCTCCCTCGGCGTCGACCTGCGCCTGCTCTCCAGCGAGGCCGGCAACGCCTGAGCATCGCCGCCCGGACGGTCCTGATTGCGTCGGGACCGTCCGGGTGCGCCGGCTTCATGCCAAAGATCCTCGAAGAGAACGCTCTGGTATTCCGGTGCGGATTTCCCATGCCATCGGGCATATGAGAAATCCGCTGTTCTTCAGGCGCTTGGGTGCGGTCAGCACGTGCGTGCCTGGTCTCATACCAAAGATCCTTGAAAAGGACTCTTTGGTATCCCGGTGCAGATTTTCCATGCCATTGGGGCATATGGAAAATCTGCTGATCTTCAGGCGCGCGGTGCGGTCAGCACGTGCGCCTGGTCTCAGAGGATGAAGTCGGTCGCGGTCAGGGTGAAGGCGCCATCGATGCGGATCGAGAGGTCGGCACTCCTGTCGCCGTTCACATCGGCCTGCACATAGGTATCGCCACCACTGACATAGGCGCGGATCTGGCCCGAGATGCCGGTGAAGCTGGCAGCGATCGTGCCGGAAAAGGCCTGGTTGCCGCCAGCCGCGGTGTTGGCGTCGATGACGGAGAGATCGATCCTGTCTCCGTCGGCCTGGGAGAAGTCGTAGATCATGTCCCGGCCGGTGGTCGCGTAGGTGCTGTCGGCGGTGGACACATAGATGAACCGGTCGGCACCGGTGCCGCCATAGAGGGAATCGGCGCCGAGGCCGCCGGTGATCCGGTCGGCACCATCCAGGCCGCGGATGGTGTCGTTGCCGGCCACGCCATCCAGCTGATTGCCGCCGCTGTTGCCGATGATCTCGTTGGCGAGCGCGTTGCCGGTGCCCGAACGGCCGGCCGTGCCGGTGAGCGTCAGGTTCTCGATGTTGGTGTCGAGGACCCAGTTGAAGACGGTCTCGACCCGGTCGATGCCTTCGCCGGCGGCCTCCACCACCGTGGTCGCCTCGGAGCCGACGAGGAGGAGATCGTCGCCCGCGCCACCGATCAGCCAGGTGGTGCCGTTGCCGCCATCAAGGGTGTCATTGCCCGCGCCACCGCTGAGCGTGTCGTTGCCGAGGCCGCCGCCGAGATGGTTGTCGAGGGCGTTGCCGATGATGCGGTTGTCCAGGCTGTTGCCGAGGCCCGTGATGCCGTCCACGAGATCGAGATGCTCGACATTCGCTCCCAGCGTGTAGCTGATGGAGCTGATGACCCGATCCTCGCCGTTGCCGGCCAGTTCCTTCACCACGTCGCCGCCGCTGTCGACGATGTAGATGTCGTCGCCGGCGCCGCCGGACATGTAGTCGTCGCCGATGTCGCCATCGAGCCAGTCATCGCCGTCGCGGCCGATCAGGGAGTCGTTGCCCCATCCGGTGAACACCTTGTCGTCGCCGGCGGTGGCGCTGACATAATCGTTGCCTAATCCCGTCGATATCTTGCCCTGCACCTCGCCGGTCCGGGTATCGATGAAGAAGTTGCCGCCGAAGAGTTCGATATCGCCGACGATGAGGCCCGTATTGATGAGGCGGCCGCCATCGGTCGCGTTGCCCGACAGGGCGGCAGTGCCGCTGCCGCTGTGCATCTCGCCGCTGTTGGTGATGCGCAGGAGACGGGAGCTGTGGATCGTGATGAGGTCCGAGCTTGCCTGGCCGCCCGAAGCAGCGATGAAGCCCGAGTTGATGATCGTCGTCGGCTCGTCCTGAAAGGAGCCGACGGTCGTTCCGACGATGTAGATCACGTTGCCGGCGGCGGAAGTGAGCTGACCGGCATTGATGATGGTGTTGCCGCCGCCGGCCAGCTGGATCGTTCCCCAGCTCGGGGACGCGGCATATCCATCCTCTCCGATCTCGATGTAGTTGTGCCCGGAGGTGTTGTTCCAGTAGTCATTGATCGTGCCGAACACGCCGCCATAAAGGAACAGCGACTGCTGTCCCGAGACATTTCCGGCGCTATAGCCTCGCATGTCGATGCCACCGGAAATGACGACCCCCGCCTTCAGGAAGACGACATCCCCCTGGGCTGTATTGAGCAGGTTGCGGTCGGTCGTGATGCTGTAGTATGGCATGGTCGTTTCCTCGGATATGGAGGTGGACCAGGACCCGGCGCCCGGATGCGGGCGGGCGGGTCTGGCGATCGCACCTGGATGCGGATGTCACACATTCGGGTCGGGAAGGGACGCGGCCCGGGTGCCGGATCGCGGAAGAGGCCAGGCGCACCCACCCCCGCGCGGACGATCGCCGGATCGTCGCGTCAGGCGGGGCTGGTGCATGCCTCAGGCCGGATGAACTGCCCGCGCTCCGGGACGGAGCGGGGCCCACGTACATCTGAGGCGCAGGAGTATTCCCGATGGGCCGGAGCGTCACAACCACTGCGCGGAGCGAAGATCAAAGCCCGTTGCCGACGCTTCGCGCTTGCAGGGGGGGCGGGCGGAGACTAGCGTTCGGCTCTTGACGAATGGCCGTCCGTGGCGGATTCCCCTCGGGGCCTGGCTCCGGCCGGGGCCAAACGGGGGACGCGCGGGGCGACGGGGCGGTGACCGGTCGTCCAGGCGAGCGGCGAGAAGGAACGGCAGGCGTGCGCTATATCAGCACCCGCGGGCAGGCGCCCGCGCTCGGATTCAGTGATGTCCTGATTGCCGGGCTCGCCCGCGACGGCGGCCTCTACGTGCCGGAGACGTGGCCCACCTTCACGCCCGCCGAGATCGCCGGGTTCGCCGGCAAGCCCTATGAGGACGTGGCCTTCGCCGTGCTCTCGCGCTTCGTCGGCGACGACATCGCCCCCGGCCTCCTCATGGACATGATCCGGGATGCCTATGCCGGCTTCCGCCACCGGGCGACCACGCCGGTCTCCCAGCTGGCGCCCGGGCACTTCATGCTGGAGCTGTTCCACGGGCCGACGCTCGCCTTCAAGGATGTGGCGATGCAGCTCGTCGCCCGGCTGATGGATCATGTGCTGGCCGAGCGCGGCCAGCGCGCCACCGTGGTGGCCGCCACCTCCGGCGACACCGGGGCGGCGGCGGCCGAAGCCTTCCGCGACCGGGCGGCCATCGACCTGTTCGTGCTCTTCCCCCATGGCCGCGTCTCCGACGTCCAGCGCCGGCAGATGACCACGGTGGCGGCCGACAATGTCCACACCATCGCGGTGGACGGCACCTTCGATGATGCCCAGGGCATCGTGAAGTCCCTCTTCAACCATCATGCCTTCCGCGACCGGGTCGGGCTGTCGGGGGTCAACTCCATCAACTGGGCCCGCATCGCGGCGCAGACGGTCTATTATTTCGTCGCCGCGGCGGCTCTCGGCGGGCCGTTCCGGCTCCTGTCCTTCTCGGTGCCCACGGGCAATTTCGGCGATGTGCTGGCGGGCTATGTCGCCATGCGCATGGGCCTGCCCATCGAGCGGCTGGTGGTGGCCACCAACGTCAACGACATCCTGTGGCGCACCCTGGAAACCGGGGTCTACGAGGTGCGCGGCGTGGTGCCGACGGCCTCGCCCTCCATGGACATCCAGGTCTCGTCCAATTTCGAGCGGCTGCTGTTCGAGGTGCTCGACCGCGACGCCGACCGGGTGCGCGCCCTCATGGGGTCGCTCGCCCAGACCGGCTCCTTCACGCTGGATGCGAAGGCGCTGCACCGCATCCGCGACGTGTTCGATGCCGGCCGCACCGACGAGGCGGAGACCGAGCGTACCATTGCAGAGGTCTGTCGCCGGTCCGACAAGGTGATCGACCCGCACACGGCGGTGGCCGTCTCGGCGGCCGAGCGGCTGATGGGCACGGGCACGCCCATGGTGAGCCTGTCCACCGCCCATCCGGCCAAGTTCCCGGATGTGGTGACCCGGGCCACCGGCCACCATCCGCCGCTGCCGGACTTCCTCGCCGATCTTTTCGAGCGCCCCGAGCGCGTCACCCGGCTGCCGGCCGATGTGGCCGACGTCGAGCGCTTCATCCTCGCCCGCACCCGGGCCGACATGGAAAAGGCATGATCCCGATGGGAGAGGAACGCGCGACCGTCACGGTCTCGAAGCTCGACAATGGCGTGACGATCGCCACCGACACCATGGCCCATGTGGAGAGCGCCGCGCTCGGCATCTGGGTCGGGGCCGGGGCGCGCTCGGAAACGGCGGCCGAGCACGGCATCTCCCATCTGCTCGAACACATGGCCTTCAAGGGCACGGGCTCGCGCTCGGCCCAGGCGATCGCCGAGGAGATCGAGGCGGTGGGCGGCGAGATGAACGCGGCCACCAGCGTCGAGAACACGGCCTATTATGTCCGCCTGCTGGGCGAGGATGTCGGCCTCGGCCTCGATATCCTCGCCGACATCCTGACCGACTCCACCCTCGATCCCGAGGAGCTGGAGCGCGAGCAGCACGTCATCGTGCAGGAGCTGGGGGCGGCCCACGACACCCCCGAGGACCGGGTGTTCGACCTCCTGCAGGAGGCGGCCTTCCCGGACCAGCCCATCGGCCGGCCGATCCTCGGCACCGAGGAGACCGTGCGCGGCTTCACGCCGTCGGCCATCCGTTCCTATCTCGACACCCATTATCGCGGCCCCGCGGTGGTGGTGTCGGCGGCCGGCGCCGTCGATCATGGCCGGCTGGTCGATCTCTGCGGCAGGGCGCTCGGCGGCTTTCCGGCCGCTGCCGGGCCTCGCCCCGAGGCGGCGCGCTATCAGGGCGGCGAGAGGCTGGAGGCGCGTGACCTCAACGAGACCCAGATCGTGCTGGGCTTCGAGGGCCGGTCCTACCGGTCGGACGACTATTATGCGCTTCAGGTGCTTTCCTCGGTGCTGGGCGGCGGCATGTCCTCGCGCCTGTTCCAGGAGATCCGCGAGAAGCGCGGCCTGTGCTATTCCATCTACTCCTTCCACTGGGGCTATGCCGACACCGGCCTGTTCGGTGTCCATGCCGCCACCGGCGAGGAGGATGTGGCCGACCTGATGCCGCTGATCGTCGACGAGCTGCTCCGCGCCGGCCGGGATCTGGGCGATGCCGAGGTGCGGCGGGCCAAGGCGCAGATGCGGGCGGGCCTGCTCATGGCGCGCGAGAGCGTGGCGGCGCGGGCCGGCCAGACGGCACGCCAGATCCTCACCCATGGCCGGCCGCTGACCCCGGCCGAGATTTCCGCCCGCCTGGATGCGGTGACGGTGGCCGATGTCCGCCGGGTGGCCGAGGCGGTGCTCGCCGGGCCGTCGACCCTGGCGGCAGTCGGCTCCGAGGCCGGGCTTGAAGCCCTCGACGGGGCGACGGCGCGTCTGGCCGTCGCCGGCGCGGGCGCATGATCGGGGAGGGGGCCGCCATGGCGTTCCTCCGGGCGGTCTCGGCGCCGGAGCCGCAGACGGTGATCCCGGGCGGCAGCGTCTATCTGCGCTCGCCCTCCATGAACGATTATGCGGCCTGGTCGACGCTGCGCGCCGAGAGCCGGGCTTTCCTTGCCCCGTGGGAGCCGCTGTGGCCGGCCGACGACCTCACCCGCGGCGCCTTCAAGCGCCGGGTGCGGCGCTACATGAAGGAAGCCCGCGAGGACATGGGCTATGCCTTCCTGCTGTTCCGCACCGCCGATCAGGCGCTGATGGGCGGGCTGAGCCTTGCCTATGTCCGCCGCGGCGTGGCCCAGGCCTGTTCGCTCGGCTACTGGATGGGCGCCGCCTATGCCGGCAAGGGCTACATGACGGAAGGCGTGCGCACGGTGCTGCCCTATGCCTTCTCCACCCTGCGGCTGCACCGGATGGAAGCGGCGTGTCTGCCCAACAACGCCGCCTCGATCCGTCTCCTTGAAAAGGCCGGCTTTCGCCGCGAGGGCTATGCGCGGCGCTATCTGTGCATCAACGGGGCCTGGCGCGACCATCTCCTGTTCGCGCGCCTCGCCGAGGATGCGACGGGCGGCGCTGACCGCCTCGAATTTCCCGCGGGCACCGTCTGATACCCGGGCGCACGCGGCGCCGGGCGCACCCGCGCGCCTTTGGCCGGATGTCTCCCGCCCCCGCGGGAGGGATTTGAGGCCCGTCCCGTCATGCCAAAGGGCATCGCCGATGGCCTTCGGCATGACGGTCCCGCTCCTGCCGGTCCGGCTCCGCCGCTGGACGACGGGCGCCCCCGACCGGGTGCCGCGGCAGGATCTGCGTAGTCTGAACCGGAGTAGGTCCTTGCGGCTGTTGCGTGCGTGTCTCGTCGTTCTCGGTCTTCTCGCGGTCCTCGGGACGGCGCGGGCGGCCGAGCCGATCGCGATCCCCCTCGATGCCTCCGCGCTCGATCTCACCGGGGTCGCGGAGATGCTGCCCGACACCGACGAGCGCATCCAGGTTTCCACGGCCCCGTCGGCCGATGGCATCGTGCGCCGCATCGAGGTGCGCTCGACCTCGGGCGATGCCCGGGGCTGGGCGGTGTTCTCCCTCACCAATCCCGGCGACACCCAGATCGACCGGCTGCTGGTGGCGCCGCATTTCCGCCTCGTCGGCTCGGGCATCCTGAAGCCCGATCTCGGCGCCCAGCGCATCGTGACGGTCACCCCCAGCCAGGGCTTCGCGCCGGAGCGCCAGCCCAACCGGGATGCGGATGTCTTCCTCATCACGCTGGATCCGGGCGCGACCGTCACCTTCGTCGCCGAACTCGCCTCCGACACGCTGCCCCAGCTCTATCTGTGGGAGCCGAACGCCTACAAGGACAGCGTCAACGCCTATGCCCTCTACAAGGGCATCGTGCTCGGCATCGCCGGCCTGCTGGCGCTGTTCCTCTCCATCGTCTTCGTGGTCAAGGGCACGGTGCTGTTCCCGGCGACGGCGGCGCTGGCCTGGGCGGTGCTCGGCTATCTGACCATCGACTTCGAGTTCTGGACGGAAGTCTTCCGCATCGAGAACGGGCCGGATGCGCGATGGCGGGCGATTGCCGAAATCGCCGTTCCGGCCACGCTGACGCTGTTCCTCTATGCCTATCTGAACCTGAACCGGTGGCATGTGCGCTTCGCCACCCTCATGGTGGTGATCGCGCTCGCAACCGCCGGCCTCATCGGACTGGCGGTGGCCGATCCGGTGCTGGCGGCGGGTATTGCCCGGGTGTCCCTCGGCGCCATCGGCGTCGGCGGCTTCCTGCTCATCGCGGTCTTCTGCCTCAAGGGCTATGACCGGGCGATCATGCTGGTGCCGACCTGGCTGCTGCTGCTGGTCTGGATGACCGGGGCCTGGGCGACGGCGGCGGGCTTTCTGGCCAACGACATCGCCCAGCCGGCGCTGGCCGGCGGTCTGGTGCTGATCGTGCTCCTCATCGGCTTCACCGTCGTGCAGCACGCCTTTGCCGGCGGCTCCATCACCGACGGGCTGGTGAGCGATGTCGAGCGCCGGGCGCTGGCCCTCACCGGGGCCGGCGATTTCATCTGGGACTGGGACGTGCCCCGCGACCGGGTGACCACCGACCGAGAGATCGAGGAGCGGCTCGGCCTTGAAGCCGGCACCCTCCAGGGCGCGGCGCTGGGCTGGCTCGATGTCATCCACCCCCTCGACCGCGACCGTTTCCGCCTGTCGCTGGATGCCATCGTCGACCGTCGCCGCGGCCGCATTTCCGACATCTACCGGCTGCGTGCCGCCGATGGCCATTATCGCTGGTATCTGCTGCGGGCGCGGCCGGTGGTCGGCTCCGATGGCGAGGCGGTGCGCTGCGTCGGCACGCTTCAGGATGTCACCGACACCAAGGTGGCCGAGGAACGGCTGCTGCAGGATTCGGTCCACGACACCTTCACCGGCCTGCCCAACCGCGCCCTGCTGATGGACCGGCTGGAAACCGCCCTGATCCGGGCCCGGCTCGCCCGCATTCCCGGGCCGACGCTGCTCTATGTCGATCTCGATCTCTTTGCCGACATCAACGAGAGCCACGGGCCGGCGATCGGCGATTCCGCGCTGCTCACCATCGCCCGCCGTCTCGGCCGGATGCTGAAGCCGGAAGACACCCTGGCCCGGGTCGGCGGCGATTCCTTTGCCATCCTGCTCCTCAGCGATCCGGAGGAGGCGGTGCTGGCCGTCTTCGTCGAGGACCTGCGCCGGCAGGTGCGTGCCGCCATCGCCTTCGGCTCCCAGCAGATCCAGCTTACCGCCTCCATCGGCATCGTGCGCGGCATCGCCGGCGCCGCTGCCGCCCGGCAGGCGCTGTCGGACGCGGAACTGGCCATGACCGAGGCCCGCCGTCAGGGCGGCGACCGGGTGGCGACCTTCTCGCCCGAGATGCGGCGCCTTGCGGCTGCGCCCCAGTCCCTCGGCGACGAGGTGCGCCACGCCCTCGAGGCCGACGAGATCCGGCTGTCCTTCGATCCGATCATCCGGGTGGAGAATGGCACCATCGGCGGCTTCCAGGTGACGCCGTGCTGGGCGAGCCCGCGCCGGGGCAATCTCGATACGGCGGCCACCCTCGCGCTGGTCGATTCCGTCGCCATGATGGGCGACCTGACCGCCTTCCTCGTCGACCGGGCGGCGCGCCGGCTGTCCATGTGGCAGCAGGAATGGGAGGGCGTCGAGCCGCTGTTCTTCTGCGTGCAGGTGCCCGGTGTCATCGGGCAGGGCATCACCCGCGAGCTCGTGGCCGACGTGAAGGCGGCGCTGACCCGCTCGCCCGTGGTGCGCGGCACCTTCCGCATCGGCTTCGCCGAGGCGACGGTGATGCAGAACCAGGGCCTGGCCGGAGTGGTGATGCGGCGGCTGCGGGAGCTCGGCGCCGGCGTCAGCATCCGCGATTTCGGCCGCGGCAGCGCTTCCTTCTCCTGTCTGGAGAAGCTGCCCCTCGATCAGGTGACCTTCGCCACCCGTTCCCTCGCCGATCCGCGCCGCGCCGGCGTCCGGCCGATGCTGCTCGGCGCCATGGCCGAGATCGCCCATGGCCTCGGCATCGTCGCGGTCGCGGCCGGCACCGAGACGGAAAATGACGAGCTGGATTTCGTCCAGGCGGGCTTTGCCCTCACCACCGGTCCGCTCTATGGAGCTAGGCTTTCGGCGGAGGAAGCCGCGCGGCTGATCTCGACGCTCCAGATGGCCGAGGAAGAGGTCTGATCCTCCGGCCTTGCCCGGCCGGGAAACCGGCCGGGGCCCCGGGCGGCAGCCCGCGGGGCGGATCAGGCCGGCACCAGCACCCGGAGCGGGCGTTCGCCCGGATGGATGTCGAGCGGGGTGACGCCGAAGGTGTCGCCATCGACCTGGCAGGGTACGGGCTCGCCGGCGTCGATGCGCACGCCGCGCACCGGCCGGATCTCGACGCCCCGGGCCCGGGCGATGCGCCCCATGACCAGCGCCGCCCCCAGCCGCGCCAGCCCGAGGGCGCTTTCGACCTTCACCGCGATCAGGTGCAGCCCCGGCTGCAGCGGCGATTCCCCCGGGCAGACCCGGAACGGGCCGCCATAGCGCGCCGCATTGGTGACGACGGCCAGACGGCAGGTGATGCGGTCCTCGTCCGCCGTCACGTGCAGGTCCGGCAGGCGCGGCCGCCCGGCGAGCTTCAGCGCCACGGCGACGAAGGCGAACTTGCCGAAGCGGCGCTTGAGGGCCAGCGGCACCGCATGGACCACCGCCGCATCGAAGCCGGCCGAGGCCATCAGCACGAAGGGCCGGCCATTGGCGACGCCATGATGCAGCGGCGCCGTGCGCCCGGCGAGGATGAGCCGGGCGAGGCGCTCGGGCGCGCGCGGAATGCCGAGATCCCAGGCGAGCACGTTGGCGGTGCCGGCCGGCATGATGGCAAGCGCCGGCGGACGGGTCAGGGTCGCAAGGCCGGAGACCGCCTCGTTGACCGAGCCGTCGCCGCCGGCGACCACGATGGTGTCCACCCCCGGCGGCGGGCGGGCGCAGATCTCGCCGATCTCGCCGGCATGGCGGGTCAGCATCAGCCGGGCCCGGGCGCCGGCGGCGGCCAGCCGGGCAGTCAGCCGCTCCAGCCGCGACCGGCGGAAGCCGCCGGCCGTCGGATTGGCGACGATCAGGATGTCCCGGTCCGCCGGAGCGGGGAGGGGGGCGTCAGCCGCGGCAGCGGGAAGGGGGGCGTCAGCCGGGAGAGGGCTCATGCGCCCCCCGCGGACGGACGCCGGCGCCGGCCGAGGAAGGGCGCCATGCCCTCGCGGGCGAGCGCGTCGGCCTCCTCGTTGCCGGGGTCGCCGGCATGGCCCTTCACCCAGCGCCAGTCGATGCGGTGGGTGCCGACGAGGGCATCCAGCCGCTGCCAGAGATCGGCATTCTTGACCGGCTTCCGGTCGGCGGTCTTCCAGCCGTTGCGCTTCCAGTTGTGGATCCAGCCGGTGATGCCGTTGCGCAGATACTGGCTGTCGGTGTGCAGCTCGACGGACATCGGCCGCTTCAGCGCCGCCAGCGCCTCGATGGCGGCCAGAAGCTCCATGCGGTTGTTGGTGGTCTCGGCCTCGCCGCCGGACAGGGTCTTCACCTTGCCGCGCCAGTCCAGCCGCGCGCCCCAGCCGCCGGGGCCCGGATTGCCGGAACAGGCCCCGTCGGTGTGGATGATGACGGTCTCGGGCGTCTCGCTGTCGCCGCCGGTCACGGTTCGAACCCGTAGGCGCGGGCGTCGGCCACCTTCTGGTGGAAGCGCAGCTTGTCGAGATATTCGCCCGGGTCCTTCGGCGTGACGAGGGCACCCGGCGGCACGTTCAGCCAGTCATGCAGACGGGTCAGCAGGAAGCGCATGGCGCCGCCCCGGCACAGCACCGGCAGCGCCGCGACCTCGTCGGCCCCGAGCGGGCGGACGCTCTGGTAGCCGGCGATCATCGCCCGGCCCTTGGTGTAGTTGAACGCGCGGTCGGGCTCGAAGCACCAGGCATTCAGGCAGATGGCGAGATCATAGGCCAGCATGTCGGTGCAGGCGAAATAGAAGTCGATGAGGCCCGACAGCCGCTCGCCGAGGAAGAACACGTTGTCGGGAAAGAGATCGGCATGGATCACGCCGACGGGCAGATCCGCCGGCCAGTCCCGGGCGAGCGCCTGGAGCTCGGCGGTCACCGTGGCGGCCAGCCCCGGGCGCACCTCGTCGGCGCGGGCGGCCGAGCCGGCATAGAGCTGCGCCCAGGCCGGCAGCGACAGCGCATTCGGCCGTCGCAGGGCAAAGTCGCGCCCGGCCTCGTGCATGCGCGCCAGCGCCTCGCCGACGGCGCCGCAGTGGACGGCGTTCGGCGAGCGCGGCCACATGCCGTCGAGGAAGGAGACCATGGCCGCCGGCCGGCCGGCGAGCGTGCCGAGGGCACCGCCCTCCCGGTCATGGATGGGGGTCGGGCAGGTGACGCCGCGGCCGGACAGATGGTCCATGAGGCCGAGGAAGAAGGGCAGGTCGGCGGGATCGACGCGCTTCTCGTAGAGGGTCAGGATGAAGCGGCCGCCCTCGGTTTCCAGCACATAATTGGTGTTCTCGACGCCCTCGGCGATGCCCTTGACCGAGCGCGGCGCGCCGATGTCGTAGCGGGCGACGAAAGCGGCAAGCTCCGCGTCGGTGATTTCGGTGTAGACGGCCATGACGGGGGATCACTCGCTCGGGCGCAGATCACGCGGCAGGTTGAAGGCGATGGTTTCCTCGGCGGTGCGCACCATTTCCACCCGGACATCATAGCGCTCGGAAAAGGCGGCGATGATGGTTTCCACCAGCACTTCCGGCGCCGAGGCACCGGCCGTGAGGCCGACCCGCGTCAGCGGCGGCAGGATGTCCCAGTCGATGTCGTCGACATCGCGCACCAGAAGGGCGACCGGACAGCCGGCCCGCTCGGCCACTTCCCGCAGGCGCTGGGAGTTGGACGAGTTGGGCGCGCCGACGACGATCATCGCATCCACCTCGGGGGCGACCGCGAGAACGGCGGCCTGCCGGTTGGTGGTGGCATAGCAGATGTCGTCCTTGTGGGGGGCGGCGATGGCCGGAAAGCGCGCCGCCAGCGCGGCCACGATGTCCCGGGTGTCATCCACCGACAGGGTCGTCTGGCTGATCCAGGAGAGATTCGCCGGATCCTTCGGCGCGAACCGGGCGACATCGTCCACGGTCTCGATCAGGGTGACGGCGCCGTCGGGCAGCTGGCCCATGGTGCCGATCACCTCCGGATGGCCGGCATGTCCGATCAGCACGATCTCGCGCCCGCGGCGGAAGGCCAGCTCGGCTTCCCGGTGCACCTTGGAGACCAGCGGGCAGGTGGCATCGAGATAATAGAGGTTGCGCGCGCGGGCATCCTCGGGAACGCTCTTCGGCACGCCGTGGGCGGAGAAGATGACCGGACGGCTGTCGTCCGGGATCTCGTCGAGCTCCTCGACGAAGACGGCGCCCTTGGCCTTCAGGCTCTCGACGACGAAGCGGTTGTGCACGATCTCGTGGCGCACATAGACCGGCGTGCCGAAACGGGCGAGCGCCAGCTCCACGATCTGGATCGCCCGGTCCACGCCGGCGCAGAAGCCGCGCGGCGCACACAGCAGGATTTCGAGCGGCGGGCGTCCGGACGGAAGGGGAAGGGTGGCGGCCATGTCACGTCGCGTGCGGGTGCGGGGGGCGGCGCGGGCAGGGTGTCCGGCCGGTCCGGACAGCCCTGCCGGAGGCGGACGCCGGAACCGGGGCACTTAGGCGATGCCGGCGCCGCCCTGTCAAGGCCGCCGCTCCCCGGACGGGGGCCGGGCAGTTCCTACTGGTTGTAGGGATTCTGCAGGTTCGTCGAGGGCATGACGGTGGTCGGGCTGGTCTGCATCGCCGGCGGGGCGGGCACGGTGGCCGCGGTTCCCATGGACGGCGTGGTGGTGGGATAGGTGCCCGGATAGGCGGTCGGGTAGGACGGGGCCCGGACGGCGGACGGGGCCGCCGTCGTCGCCGGAACGGTGCTGTAGCCGGGCGTCACCTGGGGGGCGACGACCCGCGGCATGGTCTGCATCGCCGGCATGGTCTGCACCGGCACCGCGGCCGGGCGCACCCCGGCGGCCGGGGCCGCCGTCGCCCGCTGGGCCGGGAAGGCGCTGGAGAAGGATTCCGGCGTGGCCGCCGAGGGCATCGGGGTGATGTTGGCCCCGGGCGGCGGCGGCACCACGGGATAGCCGACATCGGGCCGGGTGGTGGTGGGCAGCGGCTGCACCAGCAGCGGATTGACGACCTGCGTCGCCGTCCGGCGCGGCCGGGCCCTCGTGGCGGTCCTGGTGCGGCCGATGGCGCCCTGCACCTCGCCATTCATCGGCACGTCGCCGACGACCGGGCTGCCCAGACCCTCGCGGCCGACGGGCATGCGCGGATTGTTGAGGGTGCCGATGGTGGGATCGACCGGCGGCAGGTCACCGAACGGGTTCCACACCCCCGGCGGGAAATAGCCGGTGATGGTATAGTCGTACATGATCTGGAGCAGCTGGGCCTCGGTGACATTGGCCTGGCACACCCGCACGCGCACGCCGATGGCGCCGCGCTTCAGATTGGGCGCGAAGAAGTCCTGCGGCTTGGCCTTGATGAGCTGCCAGCCATAGAGGCACAGGCCGCCGCTGGCCGGCACGCCGATGGCATAGCCGAACGGGCCGTACTTGTTCTGCACATAATAGGACGAGAAATGCATCGGCACCCCGGGCAGGGCGGCCTGCATCTCCTTGTAGATCGAATTCTGGGTGGGCCGCTGGGGGTTGAATTCCACGCTCCAGCCATCGCGCCCGACCGGACCCCACAGGGTCACCGTCATCTGGTTCTCGCCGGGCGAGCGGGAATCATTGGCGAGGAAGACGGTCTGGGTGATGGAATTGGTGTTGGTCTTCTGGACGATGTTCATCACCGCCGGGCCGCCGGGGCTCGGCAGGATCAGCGCCTTGTCGGGCGTGACGACGCTGGCCAGCGCCGCATAGTCCGGGGACTCGCTGAAGCTCTGGCGCGGCACGCCACCACAGCCGGCCAGCATCAGCGCGAGGAGGGCGACACCGGCAGCCGGCTTCCATCCGGAACGGGGCGCGGCGGTGTTCGCCCGGCCCGTGCCGGATCCGGAGCGGTCCGGTCCGGAGAAGTGAAATGGATGCCGTTCGGCCACGAGGTCGTTCCTTCGAGAATCCGGGAGCGCGCGACCCGCCCGACCCGTCCGGCCGGTCGCAGCCGTCCGGCACCCCCTGTCGCCGGATCGGTTGAACTGGATTCGATCCGTCGCCCCGCATCACGGGCTCTCCGGGATCCGGGAGCGATGCCGGCAACGTCTGGTCCTGATGGCGAGTTTCGGGCGACAGGGTTAACATATCCTGAATTCCCGCCGACAAATCCTTCCGGTGTGGCCGTTGGTCGCCGGCGACGTGTCCGGATCGCGTGCCGCAGCGGAAGTTTACCGAGCTTAAATCGTTTGGCCGCATGGCTGTCCGTGATGGAGGGAACTCCACCGGCCCGGCGATGTGCGCTACTCTCCCGGTCATCGAGGGGACAGCGGTCGGGCAAGCGGGTGTGCGCGGAACGACGGGGCAACACCAGGGCGCTCCGGGTTCCGGAAGGTCTCGCCGCCGGGTGGGCGGTGGGCCGAGGCAGTCCGTCCCTGAAGTGCGAGACCCCGGTGGTTGGCCGGGCGGAATTCGGTCGCGAAGCGAGGGGATGCACGCATGAACAGGATTGCCGCCTTGGGGTTGTGGGCGATCTCGGTCGCTTTCCTGCTCATCCTGGTCACGTTGCCGGTCAACATGGAGGCGCACTTCGTCGCCGGCGTTATCATCCTGGCGATCGTCGCCATCATGAAGTTCGCCAAGCCGACCGGCACCTGGCGGATGATCGTGCTCGGTCTCGGCACTGCGGTCGTCTTTCGCTATGTCTACTGGCGCACGACCTCGACGCTGCCGGACATCTCCCAGCTCGAAAACTTCATTCCCGGCATCCTGCTCTACTCCGCGGAAATGTACGCCGTGGTGATGCTGATGCTGTCGCTGTTCACGGTGCTCGATCCCCTCGAGCGGCCGCCGGCGCCGATCTATCCCGACAAGGACCTGCCCACCGTCGACGTGTTCGTGCCCTCCTATAATGAGGAACTGCCCCTGGTCGCCACCACGCTGGCGG
>JBBSSF010000017.1:0-16202 GCA_038242345.1 Hyphomicrobiales bacterium | reverse complement strand
CGGCGGCGAGCCGCGGGTGCTGGGCACGGACCCGGCCACCGGCGAGGAAATCTCGGTGCGCGACGGCCGGTTCGGGCCCTATATCCAGTCGGGCGAGGGCGCCAAGCCGAAGCGGGCGACCATCCCGCGCGGCTGGGATCCGGGCTCGGTCGATCTGGACCGGGCGCTGGCGCTACTGCATCTGCCGCGGGACGTCGGCCTGCATCCGGAAACCGGCAAGCCGATCACCGCCGCCATCGGTCGCTTCGGGCCGTTCGTGCTGCATGACGGCACCTACGCCAATCTGGATTCCGTCGACGAGGTGTTCACGGTCGGCCTCAACCGCGCCGTCAGCCTCATCGCCGAGAAGAAGGAGAAGGGGGGCCGCGGTCGCGGCGCGGCCACGCCGCCGCTGAAGGATCTGGGCGAGCATCCGACGCTCGGCGGCAAGGTGACGGTGCAGTCCGGCCGCTATGGTCCCTATGTCAAGTTCGACAAGATCAACGCGACCATCCCGAAGGACATCGACCCGGCCTCCCTCACCATGGAGCAGGCGGTTGCCCTGATCGCGGCGCGGGCCGAAAGCACCGGCAAGACGGTGAAGGCCAAGGCCGCCCCGAAGGCCCGGGCGGCGCCCAGGAAGGACGCCGACGCGGCCGAGAAGCCGAAGAAGCCCCGGGCGAAGAAGGCTGCGGCCGATGCGGAGGCCGGAGAGGCCGCCGCGCCGAAGAAGCCGCGGGCGACCCGGGCAAAGAAGGCCGCACCGGAAAGCTGATACCATCCGCCGTCGCCCGCCCTGCGGGCGACGGTCGCTTCAGAATCGCTTGCCGCGGGCGCCGCTTTGGCGTCCGATCGGAACCGGGCCGGCCTTTCCGCCGGCGCCGGTTTTTTGTCGTTCCGTTCAGGAGTACCCCGTTCCGTGACCGATACCCCGTCCGAAGCGCCGCCCCATTTTCCTTCCCGGGAGGAGATCCTGCGCTTCATCGCCGATCATCCCGGCGAGGCGGGCAAGCGCGAAATCGCGCGCGCCTATGGCATCAAGGGCTCCGCCAAGATCCTGCTGAAGCGCATCCTGAAGGAACTGGCGGCCGAAGGTCTGGTCGCCAAGCGCGGCAAGCGGCTGATCCGGCCCGATGACCTGCCGCCGGTGTTCGTCATGCTTCTCACCGGCCATGATGCCTATGGCGATCTGGTCGGCGAGCCGCAGAACTGGGATCCGGAGACGCAAGGGGAGGCGCCGCGCCTGACGGTGCTGGCCGATCGCCGCCGGGTCGAGGGGCCGGCGCCCGGGGTGGGCGACCGGGTGCTGGTGCGCGTTGCCGATGCCCCGCCGGGCATGGAGGTGGAGCGCGTCGCCCGGGTCATCAAGGTGCTGGACCGCAAGCCCCAGGCGGTGCTCGGCATCGTGCGCCATCTGCCCGAGGGCGGCGCCCGCATCCTGCCCGTCGACAAGAAGGCGCGCTCGGAATATCTGGTCGACGCCGCCCATCTGGAGGGCGCCGAGGATGGCGACCTCGTCTCCATCGAGACCGGCCGCTCCCATCATCGCTTCGGCCTGCCGCGCGCCCGGGTGCTGGAGCGCATCGGCTCCATGAAGTCGGAGCGGGCGATCTCCATGATTGCCATCCACACCCACGGCATCCCCTATATCTTCCCGCGCGAGGTGCTGGAGGAGGCGGAAGCGGCCGGCCCCGCGACGCTGGAGGATTTCCGCGAGGACTGGCGCGCGGTTCCGCTGGTCACCATCGACCCGCCCGACGCCAAGGACCATGACGACGCCGTCCATGCGGCCCCGGACACCAGCCCCGACAATCCCGACGGCTTCATCGTCCATGTGGCGATCGCCGATGTGGCGGCCTATGTGCGGCCGGGCTCGGCGCTGGACCGCGAGGCGCTGAAGCGCGGCAACTCGGTCTATTTCCCCGACCATGTGGTGCCGATGCTGCCGGAGCGGATCTCCACGGATCTCTGCTCCCTGAAACCCGGCGTCGACCGGCCGGCCCTTGGCGTGCGCATGATCTTTGCCGCCGACGGCCGCAAGAAGAGCCACAGCTTCCACCGGGTGCTGATGCGCTCGGCGGCCAAGCTCGCCTATGCCCAGGCCCAGCGCGCCATCGACGGCACCACCGACGAAGTGACCGCGCCGATCCTCGACACCATCCTGACGCCTCTGTGGGCGGCCTATGCGTGCCTGAAGAAGGGCCGGGAGGCGCGCGAGCCGCTGGATCTCGACCTGCCGGAACGCAAGATCCTGCTGACGGCGGAAGGTCTCGTCGACCGGGTCTATGTGCCGGAACGCCTCGATGCCCACAAGCTCATCGAGGAGTTCATGATCCAGGCGAATGTCGCCGCCGCCGAGACGCTGGAGCAGAAGAAGGTTCCGCTGCTCTACCGGATCCACGACACGCCGGGGATGGAGAAGCTGGAGTCGCTGCGCGAATTTCTCCAGACCATCGACATCTCGCTGCCGCGCACCGGCAACCTGCGCCCGGCCGCCTTCAACCGCATCCTCTCCCGGGTGGTGGACAGCCCGAACGCCCATCTCGTCAACGAGGTGGTGCTGCGCTCCCAGGCCCAGGCGGAATATGCGCCGGAAAATATCGGCCATTTCGGCCTGAACCTGCGGCGCTACGCCCATTTCACCTCGCCGATCCGGCGCTATGCCGATCTCATCGTGCATCGTGGCCTCATCCGCGCCCTGCATCTCGGGCCGGGCGGGCTGCCCGACGGGGCGGAGGCCAAGCTGCCGCTGATCGGCATGGAGATTTCCTCCTGCGAGCGGCGGGCGATGCTGGCCGAGCGCAACACCATCGACCGGCTGATCGCCCTCTGGCTCTCCGACAAGGTGGGGGCGACCTTCGATGGCCGCATCGGCGGCGTCACCAAGGTCGGCCTGTTCGTGACCCTGGACGACTCCGGTGCCGACGGCTTCGTGCCGGCGGCAAGCCTCGGGGCGGATTTCTTCGTCTATGACGAGAGCACCCATGCGTTGATCGGCAAGTCCAGCGGCGAGACCTTTCGACTGGGCGACGCGGTGCGGGTACGCTTGCTGGAGGCGGCGCCCTTTGCCGGCGCGCTCCGCTTCGAGATCCTGTCCGATGGCCGCCGGGAGAAGCCGGCGGGGCGGCGGCCGGATCTGGTGCGCGCGGAGCGGCGCGGACGGTCGGGGCCGCCGCGCGGGCGCGGAGGGCCGAAGCGGCGATGACGGACAGGACAGCGGACCGGCCGGCGCTGCGGCACTTCGGGGCCGGGAGTGGCGGGGCGAAGCCGCCCCGGGATGTGGCCGCGGCCATGAAGCGCGGCTTTGCCGCCCGCTGTCCGGCCTGCGGCCGGGGTCCGCTGTTTGCCGGCTATCTCGCCGTGCGGGATCACTGCCCGGACTGCGGCGAGGCGCTGTTCCATCACCGCGCCGACGATGCGCCGCCCTATTTCACCATCACCCTCGTCGGCCACATCATCGTGCCGGCGGTGCTGGCGGTGGAGGTGGCCTTCCAGCCGGCAATCTGGATCCACATGGCGCTCTGGATCCCGCTCACCATCCTGCTGTCGCTGGCCTTCCTGCGCCCGATCAAGGGCGGCATCATCGGTTATCAGTGGGCCCTCTACATGCATGGCTTCGATCCGGAAGCCGGCGACGAGGAGCCCGTGCCGCTGCCGGGCGCCGCCATCATCGAGGAGGCCAGCCGGCGCTAGGGCATTTTCAGGCGACGGGGACACCGCTCGGCCGGAGCGTGCGGTCCGGAGCGCACGGGGTGTGCAGGGCTGCACAGGCGGGGTGCGGGAATCCGTGCTCGCCTGCCGGCGCAGGATCGGGTGAGGATCCCGGAAACAACAGGGACGGGCCGACGGCCGTCCGCGGGGCGGATGACACCGGCGGCGTGCGGGGCCCGAATGGGGCCGCCGCCAGGAAAAGACCGGGCCGGCAACGGGCCCGGGCGACGGGAGGCAGGATGAGTGTGACGGATGGATCGGCGGCTCCGGTGCGCGTGTTCGATGCCGATGTCGAGAAGGACCTGAAGGGCCCGGTGAAGAAGGGCCCGGCGCTGACGCCGAAGGATGCGGCGACCCTTATGGTCATCGACCGCAGCGGCGATGGCGTGGTGCGGGTGCTGATGGGCCGGCGTCACATGGCGCACGCCTTCATGCCCGGCAAGTTCGTCTTTCCCGGCGGCCGGGTCGATTCCGGCGATGCCCGGGTGCCGGTGGCCGATGGCTTTGCCGATATCGAGCTGTCCCGGCTGATGATGGGACCGCGCGCGCCGCGCACCACCGGCCGGGCCCGGGCCCTCGCCGTGGCCGCCATCCGCGAGACCTATGAGGAAGCCGGCCTGCTGATCGGCTCTCCGGGCGCCGCCCGGCTGCCCGGGGGCGAGGCCTGGGACGCCTTTTCCGCGCGCGGCCTGCTGCCGGCGCTGTCGCGTCTGGTGTTCCTTGCCCGTGCCATCACGCCGCCCGGCCGGCCGCGCCGCTTCGACACCCGCTTCTTCGCGGTGTGGGCGGATGCCATCGCCGACCGGCTGCCGGAAGGCACCGGGCCCTCGGGCGAGCTGGAGGCCGTGCAGTGGATCGCCATCGACGAGGCGGCGACCTTCGATCTGCCCGGTGTCACCCGCCGGGTGCTGCGCGATCTGGGCACGCGGCTGGCCACCGACCCCGGGCTGGTGCGCACCGACATTCCGGTGCCCTACTACCAGTCCCGCGGCGAGAGCTTCTTCCAGCGGATGCTGTGATACCAAAGATCCTTTGAAAAGGACTCTTTGGTATTCCGATGCAGATTTCCTATGCCACTGGGGCATATGGGAAATCCGCTGCTCTTCAGGCGCGTGGGTGCGGTCAGCACTTACGCGCCTGGCGTGAGACCAGAGGTCCTTTTCAAGGACATCCGGGCCCGCGCGACGGCGTCACCGCGGCAGCGTCACTTTCTCGGCGAGGATCTGCGGCCCGAGGGATGCGGTCGTCAGCCGGCCGGTGACGGTGGCGTGGCATCCGGCAGCGCAGGCATCGGAAACCGCGATGAAGCTCTTCCGGTCGAGATGGGTGAGGCTGACCGACACCCAGAGCGTGCCCGTGGCATCGGCATAGAGGCTGGCCGCATCGGCAGTGACGAGCAGGACGCCCTGGGCCGTCACCACCCGACCGCGCAGTGGCGAGAAGCCGTCGGCAATCTCTGCCACGCTCACCTGTGCCGTCGGCTGGGCCGGGGTGCCGCTGCCCGCCCGGGTCTGGGGCGGCGGGGGCCGGGCCAGCGCCTGCTGCTTGCGCGACCGCTGCTCGGCCTGGCGCTGGGTCCTCTCGTAGAGGGCCCGGACATAGGTGTCATAACAGGAGAGCCGCCGGCCGGGATCCTCGATGGATCCGCACAGCAGAAGCTCCGCCTCCGTCGCCCCGAAGGCCGGACAGGACAGCGCCAGAAGGATCAGGGCCGGCAGCATCCGCCTCATGTCATCTCCTGCGGGGGGCGTGCAAAAGGGGTCGAACGGGCCTTCGATCGGTTGCCGCCCGCGTTCCCTGGAACCCGGGGAGGCCATGAGAGAGAAAAGGAGCCGGACTGATGCCAAAGGTTCTTGGCGAGGATCCTGCGGCAGTCCGATACGGATTTCTCATGCCGTTGGAGCATATGATACCAGGCGCACGAAGTGCTGACCGCACCTGCCTGCCCGGCATGACGGGCCCGGCACCTTGCGGCTTCGGATCTCGCCATGCCCGCCGGGGCCTCCTGAAATCCGCAGGTCCCGAGAAATGGAGAAGACGGTCCGGCTGTCAGGGACGCGGGCGGCGGATCCCGCTTGGCCCGGTCTCCAGTTTCCGACAAGTCCCGTAACTTGCAAGAGCCTGCCGGTTGCCCGCGACGGGGGTGCCCCTCAATCCGCAGCCGGCTGCGGATAGCGGAAGGGCTCTTCCCGGCCGCGCTCGTAGACCGGCACGCCGGCCACATAGGTCGCTGCCACCGTCCGGTCGTCGCCAAGGGTCATCAGCACGAACAGCAGGTCGACGATCGATTCGCAGCGTCCGGTGCGGAAGGCCATCAGCGGCGTCGCCTTCGGGTCGAGCACGGCGAGATCGGCTTCCAGCCCCGGAGCGATGCGGCCGATGCGGTCGTCCAGATCGAGGGCGATTGCGCCGCCCAGGGTCGCCAGCCAGAAGGACTGGATCGCATCCAGCTTGTGGCCGGCCATGGCCGCCACCTTGTAGGCCTCGTTGAGGGTCTGGAGCTGGGACAGGCTGGTGCCGCCGGCGACATCGGTGCCGAGCGCCACATGCACCGGCCGCTTCGCATCGGTCGCCTCGAACACCCGGAACAGCCCGGAGCCGAGGAACAGATTGGAAGTCGGGCAATGGGCAAGTGCCGCCCCGGTGTGGTGGCAGGTGCAGAACTCGTCCTCGGTCATGTGGATGGCATGGCCGAACATCGAGCGCCGCCCGACCAGCCCGGCATGGGCATAGACATCCAGATAGCCCGAGCGGGCCGGAAACAGCTCCTTCACCCAGGCGACCTCGTCCAGATTCTCGCTGAGATGGGTCTGGAGGAACAGGTCGTCCCGGGTCTTCATCAGGGCGCCGGCGGCGTCCAGCTGGGCCTCGGTGCTGGTGGGGGCGAAGCGCGGCGTCACGCAGTAGAGCTGCCGGCCGCGATTGTGCCAGCGCCCGATCAGCGCCGCGCTCTCGTCATAGCCACGCTGGGCGGTATCGAGGAGGGCGGCCGGCGCATTGCGGTCCATCAGCACCTTGCCGGCGATCTTGCGCGTGTTGAAGCGCTCGGATTCGGCAAAGAAAGCGTCCACCGACTGGGGATGCACGGTGCAGTAGACCATCGCCGTGGTGGTGCCGGCCCTGAGCAGCTCGCGCAGGAACAGCTTTGCCACCCGGGAGGCATGAACGGGATCGGCGAACTGCTGTTCGGCCGGGAAGGTATATTTCTCCAGCCATTCGAGAAGCTGGGTGCCGAAGGCGCCGATTAGTTCCAGCTGCGGATAATGCACATGGGCATCGATGAAGCCTGGCAGGATCAGCTTGCCCGAATGGTCCACCGGCACGACATCCGCCGGCAGGGTCGGCGCCAGTTCGCCATAGGGGCCGACGGCGCGGATGCGGCCATCGGCGATCACCACCAGACCGTCCGGGACATGCACGAGACAGTCGGCCTCGGGCACCTCGAACGGGTTGGCGCGGAGCGTGAGCACGGTTCCGCGCAGTGCGGTGATGCTGGCATCCATGGATGACGGGCCTCGGTTGGGCGACGGGGGGCCCGGCCGTCCCGGTCGGGCGACCGGAGAAGAGCCGGCCGGGGAACCACCATGCACCGAATGTGCCGCACAGGACGAGACCCGGAAACGCCGCAGCTCCGGCGCGCACCGCGGGCCTGATGATTCGCCCGCGGCCCCCGGCCGGCCGGCCGCGCCGGGATCCTGACCCACCCCGGGGAGCAGGTAGCCATCCGGCTCCCGACGCCGCAAAAGCGGGGAGGGGTTCTCCCCTCAGATCAGTTTCTTCCTGAAGCATCCGGATCCTTTCTCTCAAGGATTGGGCGGCGCGCGCTCCCCCCGTCTGCGGGCGCCCTGCGCCCGGACGCGACCCGCCTCCCGGGGCTCTCTTGCGGCGGCGCGGAATCGACTATCGTCAGCCGGTCCCCCTCTGCCGGTTCCGGTCCGCCTGTCGTGCGGGCCTGTCTGCCGGCCTGCCTTCGGCTCTCCCGCGCAATGCTCGAAATCCTGTCGATCACCGGCCCGATCTATCTTGCGATCGCTGCCGGCTACCTCTCGGTCCGCGTCCGCCTGTTCACCCCGGCGGATGTGCGGGTGCTGGGCACCTTCGTGGTGAACATCGCCCTGCCATGCCTGCTGTTCGCCACCCTGCACAACCGCGCCATCGCCGAGGTGCTGAACACGACCTATCTGATGGTCTATGGCGGCTCGATCCTGGTGACGGCCAGCCTCGGGGCATTCTGGGCGCGCCGGCTGCGGGGAATGGAGGTGGCGCGCAGCGTCATCGTCGCCATGGGCATGTCGTGCCCCAACAGCGGCTTCGTCGGCTTTCCGGTGCTGCTGCTCACCCTGCCGGCAGTGGCGCCCCAGGTGCTGGCGATGAATCTGGTGATCGAGAATCTCGTCACCCTGCCGCTCCTGATGGCGATCGCCGATCAGGCGGCCGGCGTCGGCGATCCCTGGTACCGGGCCCTCGGCAAGATCCTCGCCCGGCTCGCCCGCAATCCGCTGGTGCTCGGCCTGTTCGCCGCCGTGGTGGTGTCGGTGTCGGGCATTCCGATGCCGGCAGTCGTCGACCGCACGGTGACGCTCTTTGCCCAGGTGAGCGGCGGCCTGTCGCTCTTTGCCATCGGCGCCTCCCTTGGCGGCGGGGCGCGGGGCGGCGAACGGCCGGCGGGATCGCGGCTCAGGCTCCTGGCCGATGTCGCCCCGATCACCCTGGTGAAGCTGGTGCTGCACCCGGTCATCACCGGTCTGGTGCTGACCGGTCTGCTGCTCCTCGGCCTGCCGGCGCTGACGCCGGACCTGAGGACGGCGGTGATTCTGTCGACCGCCATGCCGATGCTCAGCATCTATCCGATCCTGGCGCTGCGTTATGGCCATGAGGCGCTGGCCTCGGTGGCCGTGGCGGTGACGACCCTTTCCACGGCCGTGACCCTGACGCTGCTCCTGTGGGCGGTGCGCCAGCATCTGCCGGTGCTGACGGCCGGCTGAGGACGGCCCGGACCTCGGCCCGACCCGGGGGGAGCATGCGGACACCTGATTCCGCCGTCCTGCGCGGACGGACGGGCGTACGCGACCGGGCGTGTGCGGCAGGCCGAAGCAGATCACGATTCCGGCAGCACGGGGACGGAATGACGGCCCGGGCGTGGCACAAGACAAGGAGCATCTTGCATTCCGGGGTGCTCCGCGCCTATCCCGTTCTGATGACCGATCGTGATGGCGCCGGCGCAAGCCTGCGTCCGTCCGGTCTGCTGTCCGTCCCGTTCCCCGCCCGATGCGGGGGCCGGGCCCCGGATGGCCCCGTTCCACGCCCGCCCGCACAGGACGGGCCCGATGCCGGAAGCCTTGATTTCATGACCGAGCGGCCGAGCTTCTATCTCACCACCGCGATCGCCTATCCGAATGGCGCGCCGCATATCGGCCACGCCTACGAGGCCATCGCGTCCGATGCGCTCGCGCGCTTCAAGCGCCTCGACGGGTTCGATGTCTTCTTCATGACCGGCACCGACGAGCACGGCATCAAGATGGTGCAGACCGCCGCCCGGGAAGGGATGACGGCGCGGGAGCTGGCCGATCGCAACGTGCCGCTGTTCCGCGCCATGGACGAGAAGCTCAACGTTTCCTTCGACCGCTTCATCCGCACCACCGAGCCCGGCCATTCCACCTCCACCCGGGAAATCTGGCGGCGGATGCGCGAGAAGGGCGACATCTACCTGGACAGCTATGCCGGCTGGTATTCGGTGCGCGACGAGGCCTTCTATGGCGAGGGCGAGACGGTCGTCGGCGGCGACGGCGTGCGCCGCGGCCCCCAGGGCACCCCGGTGGAGTGGGTGGAGGAGAAGAGCTACTTCTTCCGCCTGTCGGCCTATCAGGAGCCGCTGCTCGCCCATTATGAGGCCCATCCGGACTTCATCGGCCCCGACGAGCGCCGCAACGAGGTCGTCAGCTTCGTGAAGGGCGGCCTCAAGGACCTCTCGGTCTCGCGCACCACCTTCTCCTGGGGCATCCCGGTGCCGGATGATCCGGAGCATGTGATGTATGTGTGGGTCGATGCCCTCACCAACTACATCTCCGGCGTCGGCTTTCCCGATACCGAATGCGACAGCTTCCGCAAGTTCTGGCCGGCGGATCTGCATGTCATCGGCAAGGATATCGTCCGCTTCCATGCCGTCTACTGGCCGGCCTTCCTGATGTCGGCCGGCATTGAACTGCCGAAGCGGGTCTATGCCCACGGCTTCCTGTTCAATCGCGGCGAGAAGATGTCGAAGTCGCTGGGCAACGTGATCGATCCGTTCACGCTGACCGACCATTATGGCGTCGACGCCGTGCGCTTCTTCTTCCTGCGCGAGGTGCCGTTCGGGCAGGACGGCAACTACAGCCACGAGTCGATCGTCGGCCGCATGAATGCCGATCTCGCCAATGATCTCGGCAATCTCGCCCAGCGCTCGCTGTCGATGATCGCCAAGAACCTGGAGGGCGTCGTGCCGGCGCCGGGCGAGCTGTCGGAGACCGACCAGACCATCCTCGGCCGGGTCGACGGGCTGCTCGCCACCTGCCGTACCGCCTTCGATGCCCAGTCGATTCACACGGGCATCAACGCCATCTGGGCGGTGGTGGCGGAGGCGAACCGCTATTTTGCCGGCGAGGCGCCGTGGGCGCTCCGGAAGACCGATCCGGAGCGCATGGGCACCGTGCTCTATGTGACGGCGGAAGTGATCCGGCAGATCGCCATCCTCGCCCAGCCGATCATGCCGGAGGCCTGCGGCCGGCTGCTCGATCTTCTCGCCGTGCCCGCGGAGGAGCGGACGTTCGCCGCCCTCGGCGCTGCCGGCCGCCTGCTGGTCGGCGCCCGTCTGCCGGCACCGGCGCCGGTATTCCCGCGCTATGTCGAACCGGAAGCGAAGGCCGACTGATGCTCGTCGACAGCCATTGCCATCTGGACTTCCCGGACTTTGCCGGGGACCGGCCCGCCGTGATCGAACGGGCCCACGCCGCCGGCGTCGGGCTGATGGTGACGATCTCCACCAAGATCCGCACCTTTCCCGCCGTGCGCGCCATCGCCGAGGAGAACCCGACGGTGTTCTGCTCGGTGGGCGTCCATCCGCATGAGGCGGAAGCCGAGCAGGACGTGACGACGGAAGAGCTGGTGCGGCTGGCCGCCCACCCGAAGGTGGTGGCCATCGGCGAGACCGGCCTCGACTTCTTCTACGATCACGCTCCGCGGGAGCTGCAGGCGACGCTGTTCCGCCGCCACATCGCGGCCGCGCGGGAAACCGGCCTGCCCCTCGTCATCCACACCCGGGATGCCGACGACTGGACGGCCGGGATCCTGACCGACGAGATGGCGAAGGGCGCCTTCCCGATGCTGCTGCACTGCTTCTCGTCGGGGCAGGCGCTGGCCGAGACCTGCCTGAAGCTCGGGGCCTATGTGTCCTTCTCGGGCATCCTCACCTTCAAGGCGGCGGCCAATGTGCGCGAGACGGCGGCCAGCGTGCCGCTGGACCGGCTGCTGGTGGAAACCGATGCGCCCTATCTGGCGCCGGTGCCCAAGCGCGGCAAGACCAACGAGCCGGCCTTCGTCGCCTATACCGCCGGCGTGCTGGCCGACATCAAGGGCGTGAGCCCCGGGGCGCTGGCCACGGCGACGACGGACAATTTCTTCCGCCTGTTCGGCCGGGTGCCCCGGCCGGCGGCCGGCATCTGATCTTGCCCCATCCGGAGTGATCCGGAGCCCCGCTTTGGCGGATGTCATGGCGCACAGCGCCGGAGTCCGTCATTGCGACGCGATCTTCCCCGGCCGGAACCAGCTGGCCGGGGTCAGTCCCCAGAGGCAGACGAGAGGGAGCAAGGCGGCCATGGCGCGTCGGCAGACGGTTCCCCATCCCCAGCCCGGATCCCGGGCGCTGATGGTGTCGCCCCAGCTCTGGCCGCTGGAGAGCGCGGTCGGTACCCTTCTCGATGCCCGGCCCATGCGGCCGCGGGCCCTTGGCCGGGCCCGGGTCGACATGATCGTCGGCCTCGGCACCGACCGGCCGGCGCCGGGCAGCGACGGCCCGCCCTTCATCGCCCTCGAAGGCGGCTTCCTGCGCTCGGTCCGTCCGAGCGGCCGGGACCCGGTGATCGGCTGGGTGCTGGACCGCACCGGCATCCACTATGATCCCTGCCGGCCGAGCGATCTGGAGACCCTCGTCCGCCAGGAGCAGGCCGAGGGCGATCCCGACCGGGCCCGCGCCGCCATTGCCGCCATCCGCGAGCGGCGGCTGTCGAAATATAATTATGCCCCGATGGCCACGGCCGCCGAGCTGGAGCTGCCGGCGAGCCGGGACATCGTGCTCCTCATCGACCAGACCGATGACGACATCGCCGTCTGTGGTGTCGGCGCGCACAATTTCGAGGACATGCTGACGGCTGCCCTCGACGAGAATCCCGGGCGCCACATCGTCGTCACCTGCCATCCGAATGTCGTCACCGGCAGCCGGCGCGGCTTCCTGGCCGACCGGCTGCGCGATGCGCCGGTGCACATCATCGACCGGCCGGTGAACCCGTGGGCGCTGCTGGAGCGGGCCTGCCGGCTCTACACCGTTTCCAGCCGCTTCGGCTTCGAGGCCATGCTGGCCGGCGTGCCGGTCACCTGCTTCGGCGCGCCCTTCTTTGCCGGCTGGGGCCTCACCGACGATCGGGCCGAGGTGCCCGTCGACCGGCGCGGCCCGGCGACGCTGGAGGCCCTCGCGGGGGCGGCGCTCATCCGCTACAGCCGCTATATCGACCCCTATAGCGGGGCGGCCATTCCGTTCGAGGAGGGGCTGGAGCGCCTGTCCTTCCTGCGCGACCGTTTCCAGGAGAATGGACCGGCCTCCTGCATCGCCATTCCGGCGTGGAACCGCTCCACGGTCTCGCGCTTCCTGGAGGGGGCGGCGGGCACGCCGGGCTTCTACCGGCTGGCCGAGGATGATGACGCCATCGCCACGGCGAACGAGGCCGGCGGCTCGGTGGTCATCTGGGCGGCGCGGGAGCCGCCGGGGCTGGCGGCCAAGTGCAAGGCGGCCAGGGTACCGCTGAAGCGCATGGAGGATGGCTTCCTGCGCTCCGTCGGGCTGGGGCTCGCCCGGGTGCGGCCGATGTCGCTGGTGATCGACCCGATCGGCATCCATTTCGACGGCTCGCGGCCGAGCGGCTTCGAGGCGCTGGCCGAGCAGTTCCCCGACGATCCGAAGCTGGTGGCCCGCGGCCGGGCCCTGCGCGAACTCGTGGTCGAGCGCGGCCTCTCCAAGTACAACGACGCGCCGGCCGACGTGCTGGACCTGCCGGCCGACCGGCTGAAGGTGCTGGTGCCCGGGCAGGTGGAGGATGACGCCTCCATCCGCCTCGGCTCGCCGGTGGTGAAGACCAACCTCGCCCTCATCAAGGCGGCGCGGCTGCGCTTCCCCGACGCCTTCCTGATCTACAAGCCCCATCCCGACGTGCTGTTCGGCGACCGGGCCGGGGCGGTGGCGCCGGAGGATCTGGTGGACCTCGTGGATCTGGTGGTCACCGATGTCTCCATGGCGGCGCTGTTCTCCCAGGTCGACCGGGTGGAGACCATGACGTCGCTGGCCGGCTTCGAGGCGCTGCTGCGCGGGCTTCAGGTGGGCGTCCACGGCATGCCCTTCTATGCCGGCTGGGGCCTCACCGATGATGCCCTCGCCTGTCCCCGCCGCACCCGTCGGCTGACACTCGACGAGCTGACCGCCGTCGCCCTCATCCTCTATCCGCGCTATGTGGATCCGGTGACGGACCAGCCCTGTCCGCCGGAAATCGTGGTGGAGCGGCTGTCGGCGGCAACCGCCGAGGCGCGCAGCACCCTGAAACGGGTGGACATGGAGCTGCGCCAGATCCACGCGCTCGCCCGCCGCCGCCTCCACCGGGTGGTCAGCCTGTTCCGGCGCTGACGGCCACGCAGGAGACGGACGGAGCGGCGCGCCGCTCCCGGGCCTGCCGCAGGGAAGAGCCCGGGCGGCGCCGTCAGGGCGCCATGGTCAGGCCGAGGCTCTTCACCAGGCTGTAGCCGAGCATCAGCGCGAGGATCAGTCCGCCCCAGAACAGGGCGGCCCCCAGCGCATGGCGGCGCGGCAGACGCCGGTAGCGGATGCCGGCGCCGATCACCATCGCCAGCAGGACGAAGGTGAGGATGCGGGCCGACATCGGCGAGAAGAAGCCGCCGTCGCTGCCCTTTTCGCCCAGCCCGAAGGCAAAGGCGCCCAGACCGATCAGCACCAGGACCAGAATGATGCGGAAGGCGATTTCCGCCATGGAGCGCCGGGTCATTTTCCGAGATAGCCTTCCGGGTTCGGTCGGTCGGGCAGGGCCTTCATGAGGGTGCGGCGTTCGGCCGGGGTCATGAGGGTCCAGCGGGTGATCTCCTCCACCGTCCGCTTGCAGCCCCGGCACAGGCCGGAGGCCGGATCGATCCGGCAGACATTGATGCACGGGCTCTTCATCAGCGATCCTTCTTCGGCAAAGGGCGCCTTCCTGCCAGGCCCGTGCGTGCTGACCGCACCCAGGCGCCTGAAGAACAGCGGATTTCTCATATGCTCCAGAAGCATGAGAAATCCGCATCGCAATACCAGAGACTCCTTTTCAAGGATTTTTGGTATCACGCCGAAAGCACGATAAGGAGGGCGAGAGCGAATGCAACCTCGCCGGCCTGCTCCGCCGCACCGGCCACATCGCCCGTCTGGCCGCCGATCTGGGCAAGGGAGAGGCGGGCGACGCCCCAGGCCGCGGCAAAGGCCGCAGCCCCTGCCGCAACCGCCGCGCCGGGCCCCGCCACCGGGCCGACGAGGGCGAACGTGATCGCCAGCCCCAGCGCTGCGCCGAGGAGAAGGCTCCGCGTCTCGGGCCGGCCGGCGGCAGCCGCGGCGCCGGTGTCGCGGGCGGGCGGTAGGGACGAGACGAGAGCAAGCGCCGCCGCCCGGGCGACCGCGCCGGCCGCCACCAGCATCAGGGCCGCTGTCAGCGCATCGTGTTCCAGGAGCGCGGCCAGCAGCGCGATGCGGGCAAGGAGCGCCAGCACCAGGGCCGTCGCGCCATAGGAGCCCAGCCGGCTGTCCTTCATGATCTCCAGCTTGCGCGCTCGGCTCCAGCCGCCGCCGAAGCCGTCGGCGGTATCGGCGAGGCCATCCTCGTGAAAGGCGCCGGTGGCGGCGACGAGGGCCGCGACCGCGAGAACCGCGATGACCGGGGCCGGCAGATGAAGGAGGGCGCCCGCGGCCACGACCGCCGCTCCCGGCAGGCCGAGCAGGGCGCCGGCCAGGGGAATCACCCGGGCGACGGTGGCGAATCGCGGCGGGCTGGCCGGATCGTCGGCCGGCCCCAGCCGGGGCACCGGCAGACGGGAGAAGAAGCGCAGTGCCGCCGCCAGCTCGGCAAGACCGACGGCCAGCCGGCCGGGCGGCGGGACGGCAGGGTCCGGCGGCGGGGATATGTCTGTCACGGGCGGGATTCCTTGGCGGCGGGCGGCTTCAAGCCTATAACGCGCCCGCACGTCCGCGGCGAGCCGCCGCCCGTGCCGCCGATGACCGATCTCCCGTCAGGAACAGCGCCCATGACCACCGACGTCCGGAACCCGCTCGACGATATCCGATCGCTGATCGCGGCGATGCCCGGCCCGGACGCGGCCTCCGCCGAGAAGACCGCCGCCCGGGATGCCCAGCTCACCAAGCCCGCGGGCTCCCTCGGCCGGCTGGAAGAGCTGGCCGTGTTCCTCGCCACCTGGCAGTCGAAGGCGCCGCCAACGGTGGCGAGCCCGCTCACCGCCGTGTTCGCCGCCACCCATGGCGTCGCCGAGCGCGGGGTTTCGGCCTATCCGCTCTCGGTGACGAAGCAGATGGTGCAGAATTTCGCCGACGGTGGCGCCGCCATCAACCAGATCTGCCGCAGCTATGACATCGGCCTCAAGGTGTTCGACCTCGCCCTCGATCACCCGACGCCGGACATCGTCGAGGCCGATGCCTTCGATGCGGCCGGGCTTGCGGCCACCATCGCCTTCGGCATGGAAGCGCTGGCCGACGGGCCGGACGTGCTCTGCCTCGGCGAGATGGGCATCGGCAACACCACGGTGGCGAGCGCCATCTATCACGCCCTCTATGGCGGCGCGGCCGCCGACTGGGTGGGCCCGGGCACCGGCGTCAATGCCGAGGGCCTGCGCCTGAAGGCCGAGACCGTGGCGGCCGCCGTCGCCCGCGTCGGCCGGGACGGCGACGGCCTCGACGTGCTGATGCGTCTGGGCGGCCGCGAGATCGCCGCCATGGCCGGCGCCATCCTCGCCGCCCGCTTCCAGCGCGTGCCGGTGGTGATGGATGGCTTCGTCACCACGGCCGCCGCCGCGGTCCTCCATGCCGTGGACCCGTCGGCGATCGGCCACTGCCTGTTCTCCCATGTCTCGGCCGAACCCGCCCACAAGGCGGTGCTGGCGCGCCTCGGCGTGCGCCCGCTGTTCGATTTCGACATGCGGCTGGGCGAAGGCACCGGTGCGGCAAT
>JBBSSF010000016.1:0-16268 GCA_038242345.1 Hyphomicrobiales bacterium | reverse complement strand
GGGGAGGTCTCGGGTGCGGGCCGGATCATGCCAGGCACGCAAGTGCTGACCGCACCCACGCGCCTGAAGATCAGCAGATTTTCCATATGCTCCAAGGACATGAAAAATCTGCACCGGAATGCCAGAGAGTCCTTTTCAAGGATCTTCGGTATCAGGCCGCGGCCTGGGCCTTCGGCTGGATCAGATGACGGTTCACCAGCACTTCGGCGATCTGCACCGCGTTGAGGGCGGCGCCCTTGCGCAGGTTGTCGGAGACGATCCACAGGGCCAGACCGTTGTCCACGGTCGGATCCTCGCGGATGCGGCTCACATAGGTGGCGTCCTCGCCGGTCGCCTCATAGGGGGTGGCGTAGCCGCCGGGCTCGCGCTTGTCATAGACGAGCACGCCCGGGGCGGCGCGCAGCAGGTCGCGGGCCTCGTCGGCCGACAGCGGCTCCTCGAATTCCAGATTGACCGCCTCGGAATGGGACACGAACACCGGCACGCGCACCGCGGTGGCGACCACCTTGATCTTCGGGTCGAGGATCTTCTTGGTCTCGGCGGTCATCTTCCACTCTTCCTTGGTGAAACCGTCGTCCATGAAGACATCGATCTGCGGGATCAGGTTGAAGGCGATCCGCTTCGGAAACTTCTTGTTCTCCACCGGGTCGGAGACGAACACGGCACGGGTCTGCTCGAACAGCTCGTCCATGGCGTCCTTGCCGGCGCCGGAGACGGACTGATAGGTGGCGACCACGGCGCGCTTGATCTTCGCCTTGTCATGCAGCGGCTTCAGCGCCACGACGAACTGGGCGGTGGAGCAGTTCGGGTTGGCGATGATGTTCTTCTTGGAGAAGCCGACGATGGCGTCCGCATTCACCTCGGGCACGATCAGCGGAACGTCCGGATCCATGCGCCAGGTGGAGGAGTTGTCGATGACGACGCAGCCCTGCGCGCCGATCTTCGGCGACCACTCCTTGGAGATCTCGCCACCGGCCGACATCAGGCAGATGTCGAAGTCGGAGAAATCGACATTCTCCAGGGCGCGGACCTTCAGGGTCTTGTCGCCATAGGAGACCTCGGTGCCCTGGCTGCGGCGCGAGGCCACCGGCACCACTTCATCCGCGGGGAAGCCGCGTTCGGCCAGGATGTTGAGCATCTCGCGCCCGACATTGCCGGTGGCGCCTACGACTGCGACCTTGTAACCCATGATAGTTCCCCAAGTTTCCGGAGCGTTCGGGTCTTCCTCTCCCCTTTGCGGTCCGGATCCCCGGGCGCCATCGGCGCCATCGGCACCTTGGGCGGATCCGGAGCCCTCCCCGCGTGGTCCCGGGGAGAGGCCGAGGTCACGGGGGCGGGGTCAGAACGTCGACGTCGACGTTTTCTGGCCGGCCTTCGTGACGAAGGCGAACGGGGCGGGGAGCCGCATGGCCGCACCCGCCCGCGCCGCAGGGCGGCAGGCGGAGAAGGGCGCCACGGCGGCGCACTGCGGAAGCGGACGATCAACGACCGGCATCGGTCGGGTTCCCCGGATGAGAAAGCGTGACGTGGTGATTGCCGAAAAGTCGGCGGCCGTCAACGGAAAACGCGCCGGTTGCCCGCCTCTTCGGCCGCGCGGCCCTGCGGCCGGCTTCGAGGCATCAGAAATCATGATCGCTGCGCCGCCGCAATCCGGCGTGCTGCGGATGCGAACACGGCCGGGGAGCCGGACCGGGACAGCCGGCGCGGCCCCGGGCGCATTCCCGGGTGAAGGCCGGATTTCCCATATGCATCAGGAGTCTGGAAAATTGGCCCGGGCCTTGCCGGCGCCGGGCCCGGATCGCCGGGATCACTCCCGGGCGGGAGACGGGGGGAGTTCCGGACGGGAAAGTCCGCAGATGGCCAGCACCATCGCGGTGATGGTGCGGGCGCCATCGTCGAAATCGGCGGCGCGCAGGCTGCGGCGGCCGAGAACGATGCGGATCTGGGGCTCGAAATCGGCATAGGTCTGGGTTGCCGCCCAGATGGCGAAGAACAGATGACGGGCATCCACCGGGGCGATGCGGCCTTCCCGGGCCCAGCCATCGAGCACGGCGGCCTTGTCCTCCACCCAGCGCAGCACGCCCTCGCGCAGGAAGTCCTCGATGTTGGGGGCGCCGTGCAGCATCTCGTTGGCAAAGATGCGCGAGGCAATCGGCCAGGTGCGCGAGACGCGGATCTTGGCGGCCACATAGGCGGCCAGCGCCGTTGCCGGATCGGCATCCGGGGTGATGCTGTCGCCGGTCTGGGTCCACTGCACCATCACCCGGTCGATGACGGCGCGGTAGAGATCCTCCTTGGTGGCGAAATAATAATGGACCGTGGCCTTGGGAACGCCTGCCCTCAGCGCCACGGCGGCGGTGGTGGCTCCGGCGAACCCCGTTTCCGCAAAGACCTGCTCAGCGGCCGCCAGGATGCGCTCCGTGCGTTCGGCCCGCTTGGTCTCGCGCCGTCCGGCCGGGGCGACCGGGGCGCGCATCGCCATGTGGTCCATCTGGTCCCTTCCGTTCCCTCTCGCATCCCGCAAAGGCCCTGCCGCGGCGGGGACCGGGCAGGAGAGGGCATGACACCCCATGTGTCAGTATACGTCCTTCCCTATCGCGGCTTACGCGGGAATGCGAATTAAATTGCGGCTTCCGGAGGCCCTCCGGCCCGCCGGACGACCAGCCGCGACGGAGCGTCCCGCCCCGGCGAGCGGTCGCCACGTTGACCATTTAGTCGGAAGCATTCTAGCCTTGTCCGGGTCCAGCCTGCGCCCCGGTTGCCGGGAAGCCCGCGGGCGGATGTCCGGACGGGATTTCCGGTCCGGATCCTTCCGGCGGACTGCCGCCGGCGCCTGATGCGAGGATGGTCATGAGCGAACTGCCCCAGACGCCCGATCGGTCGGACAGTGTTTCCGACGGGGCCGACGCCCCGCTTTCGGTGCGTGCGGACCTTGCCGCGCTCCTTGCCGAGAAGACCGCGCCGCTGGATGCCCGTGGTGCGCTGGTTGCCGCCTCCCGCTGCCTCTATTGTTATGACGCGCCCTGTGTCGAGGCCTGTCCGACGGGGATCGACATCCCCGCCTTCATCGGCCGCATCCGCACCGGCGACCTGAAGGGCGCGGCCGAGGCCATTCTCTCGGCCAATCCGCTGGGCGCCTCCTGTGCCCGGGTGTGCCCCACCGAGGTGCTGTGCGAGGCGGCGTGCGTGCGCGCCGATGCCGGCGAGGAGCCGGTGCCCATCGGCGCCCTCCAGCGCCATGCCACCGATCCGTTCGTGCTGGCCGGAGAGGCCCTCTTCGTCCGCCGGGAGGACACCGGCCATCATGTGGCTGTCGTCGGCGGTGGCCCGGCCGGTCTGGCGGCGGCCCACCGGCTGGCGCTTGCCGGCCATGGCGTGACGGTCTTCGAGGCGCGCGACCGGCTCGGCGGCCTCAACGAGACCGGCATTGCGCCCTACAAGCTGACGAGCGCCGATGCGGCGCGGGAAATCGACTGGCTGCTGTCGGTCGGCGGCATCACGGTGCAGACCTCGGCGGCGCTCGGCCGCGAGGTCACGCTGGCCGAGCTGATGCGGGATTTCGATGCCGTCTTCCTTGGCATCGGCCTCGGGCGCACCCACGCCCTGCGCATTCCCGGCGAACGCATGGCCGGGGTGACGGATGCGGTGCGCTGGATCGCCTCCCTCCGTGGAGCGCTTGCCCGCGGCGAGGCGGTGACGCCGCCGCGCCGCATCGTCGTGGTCGGCGGCGGCAACACGGCGGTGGATGCCGCGGTGGAAGCCCGCCGTCTCGGCGCGGCCGAAGTCACCATCCTCTATCGCCGCGGCCCCGAGGCGATGAGCGCGACCGCCGAGGAGCAGGCCTTCGCCCTGAAGAATGGCGTCGGCATCCTGCACTGGGCCCGTCCCGTCCGGGTCATCGGCCGCAGCGGCGCGGTGATCGGGCTGGAGATCGAGCGCACGATGCTGGATCCCAACGGCCGTCTGATCGGCACCGGCGAGATCCGCAAGCTGGCGGTGGATGCGGTGTTCAAGGCCATCGGCCAGAAGCTGGAACGCTCCGCGCTCCATGATGGCGATGGCAACGAGCTGCCCTTCGAGCATGGCCGCATCGTCGTCGACGATTTCGGTGCCACCGCCTTCCCGACGGTGTTTGCCGGCGGCGACTGCGTGGCCGGCGAGGACCTGACCGTGCAGGCGGTGGCCGACGGCGTGCGCGCCGCCGAGGCCATCGACCGCTATCTCCATGGCCGCCTGCCGCGGGCCCGCTTCGCCGAGGCCGACGACGTGGCCGCGGAAACGGTGGTCGTCACCGAGAGCCTCGCGGTGGAGATCGTGACGGAGGAGGCCGGGGAGATGCCGGCCGATGCCCCGGTGATCGACGAGGTGCCCGTCGAGATCGAGACGGTGCCGGAGGTGACCGCCGCCGAGGCGCCGGCCGGGGACGCCCCGGAGATCCCGGAGAGCGGGGAGGCGCCCGTGCCGGACGAGGCGGCAGCGGAGCCGGGCCCGGCCGGGGACGAGGCGGCCGTGTCCGACGCGGCCCCCGAAGACGTCGAAACCGGGGCCGCGGCTGTCGCGGCCGAAATGGGGGCGGGGGAGGCGCCCGGGGAGACGGAGCCGACGCCCGATGGGGACGATCCCGACCGGCGCGCCCCCGACGCTGCCTGATCCCGCCGTCCGATCCCTTTTCGCAAGGGGGCTCTGGCCTCCTGCTCTATCCGGAGCCATTCCATGGCCGATCTGCGTGTCGATTTCGCCGGCATCAAGGCGCCGAACCCGTTCTGGCTCGCCTCCGCCCCGCCCACCGACAAGGCCTACACTGTCGAGCGCGCCTTTGCCGCCGGCTGGGGCGGCGTGGTGTGGAAGACGCTCGGCGAGGATCCGCCCATCGTGAACGTGTCCTCGCGCTATGGCGGCTATGCGCTCGGCGATGACCGGCTGGTGGGGCTCTCCAACATCGAGCTCATCACCGACCGGCCGCTGCAGGTGAACCTCGACGAGATCAGGGCGGTGAAGCTGGCCTGGCCCGACCGGGCCGTGGTCGTCTCCCTCATGGTGCCGTGCGACGAGGAGGCGTGGAAGCGCATCCTCGCCCGGGTCGAGGAGACCGGGGCCGATGGCGTCGAGCTGAATTTCGGCTGCCCGCACGGCATGTCCGAGCGCGGCATGGGCTCGGCCGTCGGGCAGGTGCCGGACTATGTCGAGATGGTCACCCGCTGGGTGAAGTCGGCGACGCGGATGCCGGTGCTGGTGAAGCTGACGCCGAACATCTCCGACATCCGCCAGCCGGCGCGGGCGGCAAAGGCCGGCGGCGCCGACGGGGTGTCGCTCATCAACACCATCCATTCCATCGTCTCGGTGGATCTGGACGCCATGGCGCCGACCCCGGTGGTGGATGGCCAGGGGACGCACGCCGGCTATTGCGGCCCGGCGGTGAAGCCGATCGCGCTGGCCATGGTGGCCGAGATCGCCCGGGATCCGGCAACCGCCGGCCTGCCGATTTCCGGCATCGGCGGCGTTTCCACCTGGCGGGATGCGGCGGAATATCTGGCGCTCGGCGCCGGCACGGTGCAGGTCTGCACCGCGGTGATGCACCATGGCTTTCGCATCGTCTCCGACATGATCGCCGGCCTCTCCAATTTCATGGACGCCAAGGGCTACGCTACCCTCGACGACCTGCGCGGCCGCGCGGTCGGCAATGTGGTCGACTGGAACCGGCTGAACCTCAATTACAAGGTCGTCGCCGAGATCGATCAGGAGAGCTGCATCCGCTGCGGCCTCTGCCACATCGCCTGCGAGGACACGGCACATCAGGCGATCACCGCCGGGCGTCTGGACGGGCGGCGGGTCTATGAGGTGATGGAGGAGGCCTGCGTCGGCTGCAATCTCTGCCTCCAGGTCTGCCCGGTGCCGGGCACCATCAGCATGAAGCGGGTGGATGCCGGCGGTCCGAAGCTGACCTGGCCGGAGCATCCCAACAACCCGATGCGGACCCGCGACGCCGCCGAGTGAGCGAAGGCCCCCCGCGCCCCGGGGAGCGAAGGCCCCCCGATGGGGCGGGCTCACCACATCATGCCAAAGGTCCTTGAAAAGGATCCTTTGGCATTCCGGTGCGGATTTCTCATGTCCTTGAGGCATATGAGAAATCTGCTGCCCTTCAGGCGCGTGGGTGCGGTCAGCACTTCGTGCGACTGGCATGACGGAGCGGGGCAGCTTTTTCCCGCTCACGGTCGTCCGGGTGTAGGATCCCGGCTGGCCGGCCCCGTTCCGGCAGGTGCCGGCCGGGGAGGGCAGCCCGTCGCCGGTGCGGCGGCCCCCGTTCCGGCCGGGGAGCCAGGACGATGCAGGACCTGCCACTTGAAAAAGTCTTCACCCTGATCGAGCCCGGGCCGGTCGTTCTGGTGACGACCCATGACGGTCATCGCGCCAACATCATGACCATCACCTGGACGATGGTTCTGGGCTTTTCGGCCGAGTTCGCGATCACCACCGGCCCGTGGAACTATTCCTACGCCGCGCTGACGAAGCATCGCGAGTGCGTGGTCGCCATCCCGACCGTCGACATGCTCGATACCGCCGTCGGCATCGGCACGTGCTCGGGCGAGGACACCGACAAGTTCGCGAAGTTCGGCCTGACGGCGGAGCCGGCCCGGCATGTGCGCCCGCCGCTGATCCGGGAGTGTCTGGCCAACATCGAATGCCGCGTCACGGATATTGTCGAGCGGCACGGCATCCTCGTGCTGCAGGGGATCGCCGCCACCCTGGACCAGGCCCGCAAGGAACGGCGTCTGCTGCATGCCGTCGGCGACGGCACCTTCATCGTCGACGGTCGCCATCTCGATCGCCGGGAGATGATGCGCGCCAAGCTCCCCCCGGGGGTCTGACCGCCGGGGGGGCTTTCATCTCCCGCCGAGCGTCCACAGGGCCGAGCCGAGGGAGGTGAGGCCGAACAGGATCAGGATCGACGCCGAGCCGAGGGCGATGATCCGGGCAAAGCGCGCCGGCAGCCGGCGGCGCGCCAGCGCCACGCCGCCCGACAGCAGGGTCCACCACAGCATCGAGCCCGCGAACACGCCGGCCACCACCGTCAGGGCGCCCGCCCGGCCGGCGGCCTCCGCCAGCCCCAGCCCGGCGAAGATGGCGGCGAAGGACAGGATCGTCAGCGGGTTGGTCAGGGTGATGAGGAAGGTGGCGGCGATGGTGCCGGCCAGATCCCGCGCCTTGATGCCGGCGGCGGCCGGCGCCGCGCTGCGCGGCTTGAGCCCGCGCCAGCCGAGCCAGAGGAGGAACGCCCCGCCGGCGAGGCGCAGCGGCAGGTCGATTTCGGCCAGCACCGTCGAGAAGGCGGCAAAGCCGAAGGCGGCGAGACTCGCATAGAGCCCGTCGGCAAGCGCGGTGCCCAATCCGCCGGCAACGCCTGCGCGAAATCCGAGCTCCAGGGTGCGGTTGATGCACAGCGCCCCGATGGGGCCAAGCGGAGCGGCGATCGCCAGCCCGAGCAGGATGCTGCGGGCGAACAGCAGCGGGTCCATCAGTCTTCCCCGGTCTTCGGCAGGAAGGGGCCCGGCACCACCGATGACAGCGCGATCACGGTTTCGGTCCGGGCGGCAAAGCCTTCGGCCTTGAGGGCATCGAGAAAGGCCTCAATGCCGGCAAGCGAGGCCACATGGATCTTCACCAGATAGGACCAGCCGCCGGTGACATGGTGGCATTCGGCGATCTCCGCCCGGGCCGCCGCCCAGCGGCGGAAGCCGGATTCGTCCGCCCCCGTCGCCAGCGCCACCCACAGGAAGGCCGTCACCGGCTGACCGAGGGCCGCCGGATCGGCATCCACCGTCATGCGGCGGATTGCCCCCGCCGCGACCAGACGGCGGATGCGCTCGTTCACGGCCGAGGCCGAGAGCCCGACGACGGAACCGATGTCGGCCAGCGCCCGGCGGGCGTCCTCGGCGAGAAGGGTGATGATCTTGCGGTCTGTGCTGTCCATGGCCGGAATATATGCGGCATGTATCAAAATGACAATATAATATGCGGATCGACTCCTTTGCCACGGAGGATCCTGCGGTCGCGGGGGCGGCCGGGCGCAGGATCCGCGCGGGGGGGCGCGTGCGGGGCGGACGGGTGGTCGGGCAGGGGGCGACGGGCCTCAGCGGCGGCGTGTCACAGGTGGGCGAGGGGCGCCCGCCCGTTGCGGTGCCGGGCCCCTTGCGGGATGCTGACCGCAGGGACAGTTCCGCCGGCCCAGCCCGATTTTGTGGCCACGCGCGGGCGCCGCGGCCACCCTTCTGGCGTGGTCCCGATACGTTCCTGTTCCGGTCCCGGCTCGCCCCCGGAATCGGCACGACATTTGAATGGCATGCCGGTTATCGACCGGCGGTCCGGGCCGGCTGGTGCGGCCTCCGGTGGGCCGGCTTCACTTCGGGAAGGATGTCTTTCGCGATGACGACCAATGTGCGCGTCAACGGGGACCGGCTCTGGCAGAGCCTGATGGACCTGGCCGAGATCGGGGGAACGGAGAAGGGCGGCGTGTGCCGCCTGGCGCTCACCGATCTGGATCGGCAGGCGCGCGACCTGTTCGTCTCCTGGGTCGAGGCTGCCGGCTGCACGGTGAAGGTGGATGCCATGGGCAACATCTTCGCGCGCCGTCCGGGCCGGGACGACACGCTGCCGCCGGTGATGACCGGCAGCCACATCGACACCCAGCCGACCGGCGGCAAGTTCGATGGCTGCTTCGGCGTCATGGCCGGTCTGGAGGTGCTGCGCGCCCTCAACGATCATGGCATCGAGACCGACGCCCCGATCGAGGTGGCGGTGTGGACCAATGAGGAAGGCTCGCGCTTTGCCCCGGCGATGATCTCCTCGGGCGTGTTCGCCGGCGTGTTCGACCTTGATTATGGCCTGTCGCGGGCCGATCCCGAGGGCCGCACCATCGGCGCCGAGCTGGAGCGCATCGGCTATGCCGGCTCCGAGCCCGTGGGCGGCCGGCCGATCGGCGCCTTCTTCGAGGCCCATATCGAGCAGGGCCCCATTCTGGAGGCCGAGGCCAAGACGGTCGGCGTCGTCACCGGGGTGCAGGGCATCCGCTGGTACGAGATCACTGTCCACGGTCAGGATGCCCATTCCGGCACCACGCCGATGAACCGGCGCAAGGATGCGCTTCTGGGCGTGTCGCGCATGGTGGATGCGGTCAACCGCATCGCTCTCGATCAGGCGCCCTTCGGCTGCGGCACGGTCGGCATGATGCAGGTGACGCCGAACTCCCGCAATGTCATCCCCGGCAAGGTGTTCTTCACCGTCGACCTGCGCCATCCCGATGCCGATATGCTGAAGGTCATGGGCGAGGAACTGGGCAAGGTGGTCGCCGGGGAGGCAGCCCGGATCGGTCTCGCGGTCGATTTCAACGAGATCTGGTATTCGCCGCCGGTGGTGTTCGCGCCGCATCTGGTCTCGGCCGTGCGCGGCGGGGCGGAGCAGTTCGGCTATGCCCACATGGACATCGTCTCCGGGGCCGGGCACGACGCTTGCTACATCGCGCGGGTGGCGCCCACTGCCATGGTGTTCGTGCCCTGCCGCGATGGCATCAGCCACAACGAGATCGAACATTCCGAGCCGGCGGATCTGGAAGCCGGCTGCAACGTGCTCCTTCGGGCCATGATCCAGGCGGCGACCCGTCCCGTCGACGCCTGACCGGCCTGCAAAGAGCCGGCGCCCGGCGGATCCGTCCGTCGGGGCCGGTTCTCTCCCTCATGCCGGAGCGCCCCGAAACGGGCCCTCCGGCAGTCCGGCACGGACTTCTCCTGTCCTTGGAACAGATGAGAGATCCGCTGTTCTTCAGGCGTATGGTGCGGTCAGCACTTCCGGCGCCTGGTATCGAAGGTCCGCCGCGCGCCCGGCCTCCCCGGGGCGGGCGGTGGTCTCTCCCGGCGGGCCCATCGGGTCTCCGGTGCCCGCTTGGCAGGGTGTTTCCTCGGATTCCTGCCCGGTGGCCGAGCACGCATTCATCTGGAAGGCCGGTCAGGCATGATTTCAACGGCGGCAGAGCCGGACATTGCGACGACCCCGCATCGGGCCGGGCAGTTTCCCGCCATCGACATCCGGGATCTCTCGCTCACCTTCCGCACCGCGGATGGCACGGTGGATGCCCTCTCCCATGTGGATCTGACCGTCGGCATGGGCGAGTTCGTGTCCTTCATCGGCCCGTCGGGCTGTGGCAAGACCACGCTGATGCGGGTGATCGCCGATCTGGAGCGCCAGACCTCCGGCGAGATCCGGGTGAACGGGCTCTCCCCCGAGGACAACCGCCGCGCCCGCGGCTATGGCTATGTCTTCCAGGCCCCGGCGCTCTATCCGTGGCGCTCCATCGAGCGCAACGTGATGCTGCCTCTGGAAATCATCGGCCTGCCGAAGGAGGAGCGGAAGGCCCGGGCGGCCGCCCAGCTCGAAGCGGTCGGGCTCTCCGGCTTTGCGCGCAAGTTCCCGTGGCAGCTTTCCGGCGGCATGCAGCAGCGGGTCTCGATCGCCCGCGCGCTCGCCTTCGAGCCGGGGCTTCTCCTCATGGACGAGCCCTTCGGCGCCCTTGACGAGATCACCCGGGACCACCTCAACGAGGTGCTGCTGAAGCTGTGGGCCGGGACCCGCAAGACGGTGATCTTCGTCACCCATTCGATCAGCGAAGCGGTGTTCCTCTCCACCCGGATCGTTGTCATGAGCCCGCGGCCCGGCCGCATCGTCGAGGTGATCGACTGCGATCTCGGCCGCGAGCGGCCGCTGGAGATCCGCGAGAGCCAGAAATTCCTGGATGTCGCCCAGAAGGTCCGGCTGGCGCTGAAGGCGGTGCATTCCTATGACGACTGAGGCGCTGACCGCACGATCCGGGGCAGGGATCGCCGGCCGCGTCAGCGGCTGGCTCGTGGAGAGCGTGCTGCCGGTGGCAAGCGTCGTCGCCCTCATCCTCGTCGTCTGGTATGGCGCGGCGATCCTGATGAACGGTCCGCAGGTGCTCGACCGCTTCCACCGGGCGGGCGTGACGCCGACCAATGCCGAGATCGTGGCCGCCACCTATGCCATGGACCGGCCGGTGCTGCCGGCGCCGCACCAGATCGCCGCCGAGTTTGCCGACAGCGTGTTCGGCCGCGCCGTCACCTCCAAGCGCAGCCTCGTCTACCATGCCTGGGTGACGCTTTCGGCGACGCTGGCCGGCTTTGCCGCCGGCGTGGTGCTGGGCCTGGTGCTCGCCATCGGCATCGTCGAGGTGCGGGCGCTGGAAAAGGGGCTGATGCCCTGGATCATCGCCTCCCAGACCATCCCCATTCTGGCGATCGCGCCGATGATCGTCGTCATCTTCGGCACGCTGGGCCTCACCGGGCTGGTGCCGAAGGCGGTCATCTCCATGTATCTGAGCTTCTTTCCCGTCGCCATCGGCATGGTGAAGGGGCTGCGCGCGCCCGACCGGCTCCAGCTCGACCTGATGCGCACCTATTCCGCCACGCCGCGCGACGTGCTCCTGAAGCTGCGCCTGCCGGCGGCAACCCCCTATCTCTTTTCCGGTCTGAAGATCGCCATCGCCATCGCCCTCGTCGGCGCCGTGGTGGCGGAGCTGCCGACCGGGGCGACGGCCGGCATCGGCGCGCGGCTGCTATCGGGCTCCTATTATGGCCAGACCATCCAGATCTGGGCGGCTCTCCTGATGGCGGCCCTCATCGGCGTCGGGCTGACGGGCATCGTCGCCCTCATCGAGCGGGTGACCCTCAAGGCGATGGGGGCGCGGCCATGACGCGACAGCTCGGCTCCCTCGACCGGCTCGACATCGTGACGGCGGCGCTCGCCGTCGCCGCGCTGGTGCTGCCGGCCGTGCCCCCGTCCGTCACCGCCAGTGCGCCCGATGCCATCGGCCTGCCGGCGGCGCCCTCGGTGTGTCTGGCGGCGGCCGCCCTTCTCCGGGTGCGGCTGGCCCGGGAGACCCCGGCCTCGGCCCTTGCCGGCGTCATCGGCCTGCTCCTCGGGGCGCTCGGGCCGCTGTTCTGGCTTCAGCTCGGCGTGCCCCTTGGCGCCGACACGCCGGCGGTGTTCCTGCTGCTCGCCTCCCTCGTCCTGTTCTCGGCCTCGGTGATGGCCGGGCTGGCCGACCTTGCCGACCGGCCCCATGCCCCGCCTGGCGCCGGCCTCGGGGCGCCGCTCGTGTTCGGCGCGGCCGTCCTCTATCTCTGGCAGGTGGCCGTCATCGGCTTCGGCGTGCCGAAGGTGCTATTGCCGGCGCCCTCGGCCATTCTCGCCGCCTTCATTGTCCAGGCGCCGGTGCTGTGGGGGGATTTCGTCCAGACGGTGCTGAAGGCGGTGCTCGCCGGCTACATCATCGGCAATGGCGCCGGCTTCCTGACGGCCCTGCTGGTGGACCGCAGCCCGTTCCTCAGGCGCGGGCTGATGCCGCTTGGCGGCTTCGTCTCGGCGGTGCCCATTGTCGGCATCGCGCCGATCCTCGTCATGTGGTTCGGCTTCGACTGGCAGTCCAAGGCGGCGGTGGTCGTGGTGATGACCTTCTTCCCCGCCTTCATCAACGCCTGTGTCGGGCTGTCCCAGTCGTCGGCCATCGACCGCGACCTGATGCGCGCCTTTGCGGCCACCTACAGCCAGGACCTGTGGAAGCTGCGGCTGCCGAACGCCGCCCCATTCCTGTTCAATGCCCTGAAGCTCAACGCCCCGCTTGCCCTCATCGGGGCGATCGTGGCCGAATTCTTCGGCTCGCCGACGGCGGGCCTCGGCTTCCGCATCTCGGTGGAAGTGGCGCGCATGAATGTGGACGTGGTCTGGGCGGCGATCGCGGTTGCGGCGCTGACCGGCTCGGCCGTGTTCGGCGGCCTCGTCCTTCTCGAACGGGCGCTCACCTTCTGGCACCCGTCCATCCGTCGCTGATCCGCTTTCCCGCCCGCCCCACGAGGAGCATTCGCCCCATGAAGACCGCTCTTGCCCTGGCTCTCACCACCGCGCTCGCCGGCTTCGCCACGGCCGCGTCGGCCAATGACAAGCTGACGCTCCAGCTCAAGTGGGTCACCCAGGCCCAGTTCGGCGGCTATTTCGTCGCGGCCGAAAAGGGCTTCTACAAGGACGAGGGTCTCGACGTCACCATCAAGCCGGGCGGCCCGGACATCAACCCGTCCCAGGTGATCGCCGGCGGCGGCGCCGATGTGGTGGTGGACTGGATGCCGTCCGCGCTTGCCACCCGCGAGAAGGGCGTGCCGCTGGTCAACATCGCCCAGATCTTCCAGAAGTCCGGCCTTCAGCTCACCTGCCTGAAGTCGTCCGGCATCTCCTCGCCGGCGGATTTCAAGGGCAAGACCCTTGGCGTCTGGTTCGGCGGCAACGAATATCCTTTCCTCAACTGGATGGCCAAGCTCGGCCTGCCCACCGACGGCTCGCCCAATGGCGTCAAGGTGCTGAAGCAGGGCTTCAATGTCGATCCGCTGCTGCAGAAGCAGGCCGACTGCATCTCGACCATGTCCTACAATGAATACTGGCAGGTCATCGACGCCGGCATCAAGCCGGAAGAGCTCATCGTGTTCTCCTATCAGGACGAGGGCGTCGCCACCCTGGAAGACGGCCTCTATACGCTGGACAAGAACCTCTCCGACCCGAAGATGGTGGAGAAGCTGGCCAAGTTCCTGAAGGCGTCGCAGAAGGGCTGGGACTATGCCGTCGCCCATCCGGACGAGGCGGCCAAGATCACGCTCGAAGCCGACGAGACCGGCGCCCAGACGGAAAAGCACCAGATGCGCATGGCGGACGAGATCGCCAAGCTCGTCGGCAAGAACCCGAAGGGCACCGGCTGGCTCGACCCGGCGGCCTATGACCGCACCGTCGGCATCCTGCTCTCGGGCAAGTCCGACCCGGTGATCTCCAAGAAGCCGGAAGGCGCCTGGACCCATGCGGTGATCGAAAAGGCGAAGTGAGCCGATTTCGGGGGCATCTGCCCCCGAACCCCTGACCGGGAGGCCATGCGCCTCCCGGGCCCTGCCGCTTTTTCTTCTCCTGCGACGCCGACGGGCGTCGCGCGCAGCGGGACCGGACCGAAAGCCTGAGGGCCCGGATGGGCCCGCCGGCGACTGAGGCTGGAAAGGAGGACTTCCGGAGGCCCACGGGCCTCCGGGCGGGTGCGGGCGGAAGCCCGACATCGGCCTTTGTGGACGGCGCGAACGGATCCCATATAGAAAGGCAGTCTGGGCGCGTGCCTGAAGGGGCGTGCCCGCGTCTGTCGTTTCAGGGGTATCGACGATGATCCGCGCGCCTTTCCCGTCTTCCTCCGTCTCGCCCGTGCGGGCCCCGGCTGCGGCCGGTGGCACGGCGGTGGCCGAGCGCCTGCCCGAATGGGATCTGAGCGCGCTCTATCCGTCCATGGACGGGCCGGAGGTGGCGGCCGATCTCGTGCGCGTCGCCGAGGAATCGAAGGCGTTCGAGGCGGCATGGAAGGGCAAGCTGGCGGACATCGCAGCCGCGCCCGACGGGGGGGCGCGTCTCGGCCGGATCATCGCCGATTATGAAGTGCTGGACGAGCTTTATGGCCGGCTCGGGTCCTTTGCCGGCCTCGTCTATTCCGTCGACACGTCCGATGCCCGGCGCTCCAAGTTCTATGGCGACGTGCAGCAGAAGCTGACCGATGCCGGTCTGGCGCTGCTGTTCTTCACCCTGGAGTTCAACCGCATCGAGGACGACGTGCTCGAAGCGGCGCTGAAGGATCCGGCGCTTGCCCATTATGAGCCGTGGGTGCGCGATGTCCGCCTCGGCCGGCCGCATCAGCTCGACGACGAGATCGAGCGGCTGTTCTCCGAGAAGGCGAGCACGAGCTGGTCGTCCTGGAGCCGGCTGTTCGACGAGACGGTGTCGTCGCTCTCCTTCGAGATCGGCGGCGAGTCGATGACCATCGAGGCGGCGCTCGACCGGCTGTCGAACCCGGACGAGGCGGTGCGCCGCGAGGCCGCCGCCGCGCTGGCGAAGACCTTCAAGTCGAACCTGCGGCTGTTCTCCCTGATCTTCAACACGCTGGTGAAGGACAAGGAGATTCACGACCGCTGGCATCATTATCCGGAAGTCGACAGCTGGCGGCATCAGTCGAACCGGGTCGAGCCGGAAGTGGTCGCTGCCCTGGTGACGGCGGTGCGCGAGGCGTTCCCGCGGCTGTCGCACCGATATTATGCCCTCAAGGCCAAGTGGATGGGCAAGGAGCGGCTGGAACACTGGGACCGCAACGCGCCGCTGCCGTCCACCGTGGAGCGCACCTTCACCTGGGACGAGGCACGCGACACGGTGCTTTCCGCCTATGAGCGCTTCTCGCCGGAAATGCGCCGCATCGCCGAGCCCTTCTTCAGGGGCGGCTGGATCGATGCGCCGATCCGGCCCGGCAAGGCAACGGGGGCGTTCGCCCATCCGACGGTGCCGAGCGCGCACCCCTATCTGCTCCTCAACTATCAGGGCCGGGTGCGGGATGTGATGACGCTCGCCCATGAACTTGGCCATGGCGTGCACCAGGTGCTGGCCGCGCCGAACGGCTCGCTGATGGCGCCGACGCCGCTGACGCTGGCCGAGACGGCCTCCGTCTTCGGCGAGATGCTGACCTTCCGCGCCCTGCTGGCGGAGGCAAAGGACAAGACTGCGCGCAAGGCGATGCTGGCCTCCAAGGTGGAGGACATGATTAACACCGTGGTGCGGCAGATCGCATTCTACACTTTCGAGAAGAAAGTGCATCTGGCCCGCCGCGAGGGCGAGCTGACGCCGGAGGCGATCTCCGCCTTGTGGATGGACGTGCAGGCCGAGAGCCTCGGCCCCTCGATCCATCTGGGCGAGGGCTACGAGACCTACTGGTGCTACATCTCGCACTTCATCCATTCGCCGTTCTATGTCTACGCCTATGCCTATGGCGACTGCCTCGTGAACTCGCTCTATTCGGTTTACGAGCACGCGGCGGAAGGCTTCCAGGAGAAATATTTCGACCTGCTGAAGGCCGGCGGCACGAAGCACTATTCCGAGCTTCTGGCCCCGTTTGGTCTGGACGCCAAGGATCCGGCCTTCTGGTCGAAGGGCCTGTCGGTCATCGAAGGGCTGATCGACGAGCTTGAGGCGCTGGAACAGGACGCCTGATTTTCGGGGGCAGATGCCCCCGAAACCCCTTCGCGGGGAGCCCGGCTCCCCGCCCCCCGCCGCTTTTCGGCAGAAACAGGGGGGCGGGCCGGCGGCCCCCCGGCCTCCGGGCGGGGGTGGGCGGCCGCCCGCAGGGTGGAGGCCCGGACCGGGCGGGGGAG
>JBBSSF010000015.1:0-16485 GCA_038242345.1 Hyphomicrobiales bacterium | reverse complement strand
GACCTATGATCTTGCCATCGTCGGAGCGGGCATCGTCGGCCTCGCCCATGCGCTGGCGGCTGTGAAACGGGGCAAGCGGGTGATCGTGATCGATCGCGATGCCCAGGCCAATGGCGCCTCGATCCGCAATTTCGGCTTCGTCACCGTCACCGGCCAGGGCGCCGGCGACTGCTGGACCATGGCCCGGCGCTCCCGGGAAGTCTGGGCCGAGGTGGCGCCGAAGGCCGGCATTCCCGTGCTCCATCGCGGTCTGGTGGTGGCCGCGCGCTATCCCGAATCCTCCGCCATCATCGACGCCTTTCTCGACACCGAGATGGGCGGCGGCTGCCGGCGGCTGACTGCCCGCGAGGCGTCCGAAATCGTGCCGGCGCTGCGCACCGACGGCCTGCTGGATGCCCTCTACAGCCCCCATGAGCTGCGGGTGGAATCGAAGGACGCCATTCCCCAGCTTGCCCGCTGGCTGGAAGAGGCGATGGGCGTCACCTTCCTGCGCAACACCCAGGTGCTGCGCGTGACCCCGCCGAGCATCCGCACCGCCACCGGCGTCATCGAGGCGGAAGCCGCCATCGTCTGCCCGGGCGATGACTACACCTCGCTGTTCGCCGAGCGCATCGCCGCCTATGGCCTCACCCGCTGCAAGCTGCACATGATGCGCGTCCGCCCCGCGATCCCGACCGGCTTCGGCGCGGCGGTGATGTCGGATCTGGGGCTTGCCCGCTATCTCGGCTATGCCGACCTGCCGGCCGCCACCCCGCTGAAGGCGCGGCTGGACCGCGAGCGCGCGGACGCCCGCGGCAATGGCGTGCACCTGATCGTCACCCAGTCCGCCGACGGCTCGCTGGTGGTGGGCGACACCCATCATTATGCGACCACCCCGGACCCGTTCGCCCCCGAGAGCGTCGATGCCCTCGTGCTGGAGGAGTTCGACCGGGTGCTGGACCTGCCGGGCCGGCGCGTGACCGACCGCTGGCTCGGCACCTATGCCTCGGCCCCCGACCGCTGGCGGCTGACCGACCGGCCGGAGGATGCGGTGCGCATCGTCATCGTCACCTCGGGCACCGGCGCCTCCACCTCCTTCGGCATTGCCGAGGAGACGCTGGCCGATCTCTACGGCGCCTGACCGCCGGTCCCCGGCGGCTCCGGCCGCCGGACATGCTGCACGCGACCCGTCCGTTCAGGGTCCAGACAATTTGGGGAGGCAGACATGCCCCGGTTCAAGGCGGTGGTGTTCGACTGGGCGGGCACCATGATCGACTTCGGCTCCTTCGCCCCCATGGGGGTGTTCGTGGAGGCCTTCGCCCGCTTCGGCGTGCCGGTCACCATCGAGGATGCGCGCAAGCCCATGGGCCTGCCCAAGCGGGCCCACATCGCCGCCATGATGGCCGAGCCCCATATCGCGCTCGCCTGGGAGAAGGCCCGCGGCAGCCGGCCCGACGATGCCGCCATCGACGAGGTCTATGCCGTCTTCGTGCCCATGAACGAGGAAGTGGTTGCCAACTTCTCCGATCTCGTCCCCGGTGCGCTGGATGTGGTCAAGGACCTGCGCGCCCGCGGCATGAAGATCGGCTCCACCACGGGCTATACCCGCTCGATCATGGAGCGGGTGCTGCCGGTTGCGGCGTCCCAGGGCTATGAGCCGGACAATCTGGTCTGCGCCGATGACCTGCCCTTCGGCCGGCCGACGCCGCTCGGCATGTACAAGTGCTTCGTGGATCTGGCCGTGTGGCCGGCAGCCGCGGTCCTCAAGGTGGACGATACCGAGCCCGGCATTGCCGAGGGCGTGGCTGCCGGCTGCGTCACCGTCGGCGTCACCCTGTCGGGCAACGCCGCCGGTCGCACGCCGTCGGAGATCGAGGCGATGACGGCCGCCGAACGCGCCGAGCTGTCGGCCTCCATCGGCGCGACCCTGAAGGCGGCGGGCGCCGATTATGTGATCGACACCGTGGCCGAGCTGCCGGCCCTCCTGGACCGGCTGGAACAGGAGCGGCTGTGATGCTGCCGGAGCTGTCGGTTGCCGGTCTGTTTGCGGTGCTGGAGCGGCGCGGCGGCGAGCAATATGGCGGCGAGGCCGTCACCCAGCTCGCCCATGCCCTCCAGTCGGCGGCGCTGGCCGAGCGGGCCGGGGCGGCCGCGCCGCTGGTGATCGCCGCGCTCTTCCACGACATCGGCCATCTGGTGGATCCCGATCCGGAAACCGTGCCCGATGCCGATGCGCTGGCGGAGGCCGGCATCGACACCGTCCACGAGGAGGCCGGCGCCGGGCTGCTGGCCCGCCGCTTCGGCCCGGCCGTGGCCGAGCCGGTGCGGCTGCATGTGGCGGCCAAGCGCTATTTCTGCGCTGTCAACGATGGTTATCTCGCCGGCCTGTCGCCGGCATCCGTCCGCTCGCTGGCGCTTCAGGGCGGGCCGTTCACCCCGGCCGAGGCAGAGGCGTGGCTGGCCGGCCCCTTCGCCCGCGACGCGCTGCGGCTGCGGGTGTGGGACGATCTCGCCAAGGATCCCGACGCCGTGACCCCGGACCTCACCCATTATCGCGCGATCGCCGACCGGATCACGGTTTGAGGGACGGCCTCCCGCCGGGACGGATCAGTCCGGCTGTGGCGGCGCCGGCAGCGGCCGGGGCGTGGAGACGCCGTGGCAGATGCTCTGGCCCATGGCGAAGGTCATGAAGCAGGCGATGTCCGGTCCCGTCGGCACGGCGGAGGGCTGACGGGCGGCAAAACCCTCGCGCCAGCGCGGCCACCACAGCCGCGGGCGGAACATCAGCGCCACCGGCCCGGCGGCTTCCGGCAGGTCGCCGGAGACGAGCCGCGCCTCGAAGGTCATCATCCGCCCCGAGACGCTGACCGAGCGCAGCTCCACGATCGGGGAGGGGGCCCGGCTGGCCGAGACCACGGCGATGGTCGCCACCGGCGGGCCGATCTTCAGCGACTGTTCCGACAGCCCCCAGATCTCGACGAACTGCTCCGGCGTGATGGCGCCGGCAATGCGCAGTGGCCGATCGACGAAGAAGGGCACCACCGGCGAGATCCCGTCGAGGATCAGGTGGGTGCCGTCGAAGACGACATGCTCGGCCTGGGGGGCGAACAGGATCTCCATGCCCGCCGGCGCCGCGGTCGGCGTGGCCGAGAGCTGGCGCAGGTCCCGGCCGGGCGGCGGCTGCTGGGCAAGGGCCGCTCCGGCCAGAAGAGAAGCGATCACGGCAATCAGGGCGCGCATCGGCAATGGGTTCTCCGGGAGGGTCCCTGATATCATACCAGCCGCACGAAGTGCTGACCGCACCCTGGCGCCTGAAGGGCAGCAGATTTCTCATATGCCCCAATGGCATGGGAAATCTGCATCGGAATACCAAAGAGTCCTTTTCAAGGATCTCGGGTATGAAATCCAGCATTGCGGGACGCGGCGGCCCCGGTCAACCGGACGCGGCAGCGCAGCCGTCAGGCCGGGGCGTGGTCCAGCAGATAGCGGGTGGCCAGCGCGATGTGCCGCGGGATGGGCTTGGCCTTGCGATAGTCGGCCACCAGCCGGCGCGAGATTTCCAGCGCCGCCGCCATCCCGTCGAGGCTGAGGCCGAGCCGGTCCATGGCGTCGCGGAAATCCTGGTTGGTGAAGCCGGCGGGCGGGAGCGCTTCCAGCCATTCGGCGGAAAATTCCAGATCCGGCCCCGGCCATTCGAGCGCATCACCGAATGCGCTGACGGTCAGGCGCCGGAACAGGGCGTCATCGGAGCGCAGCGGAATGAAGATCCGCCGGCTGGCGAGCGCCGGAGCGAGGTCGACGATCTTCTCTTCACCCGATGTGAAGTGCACGTGCACCTGGCGTCCGTCGAGCGGTTTCGCCCACGAAATCTGTGGCAAGGGGCTCCCGACGGAGATGAAGTCGTCCGCATCAGCGTCGATTGAGGCGGTTCCACTCATCGCGAAGAAAATCCTGTTCCTTTGTGGCCCATTCGATGGCGAGTTCAAAATATTGGCGGCGAATCCTGCCCTTGAGAAGGCTCAGATCATCGATGCGGACGAGAGTCGACCCGTCCGGCGTCAGAATATGAAAATGCGGCGGCAGGTGATCTCGTGCGAACATGCGGATCGCAATCGGCCCAATCACATGAAGTGTCGGCATTCTCCGTACGATCCTCAAAGACAAGCAAGAACGCCGCGCGTGCTAGAGCATTTCAATGCGAAGTGAATATCCGTTCGCGGAAAGAGAACACGTAATACCAAAGATCATTGAAGAGGACTCTTTGGTATTCAAATGCGGATTCTCATGCCACTGAGGCATATGAGAAATTCGCTGTTCTTCAGGCGCACGGTGCGGTCAGCACTTCGTGTGCCTGGTATGAGATCAATAATCCGGAACGTTTTTCGTGAGCCGGAGCGAACGGGAAATGCTCTGGTGGCGCTCATGAAACCCATGTTCCACAGCTTCGGAAGCAGCCGCTTCCCGATGGGAAAAGCCTTGTCCGAAAATATAGTGCACATCACGCACTAATTTGCACCGCCTGTCAAGCCCGGCTCCTCGGATCGGGGGCCTGGACGCCTGATCGGGCCCCCGGTGTCCCCCGCACCCGCCCGGTTGGCCGGGTCCCGTGTGCGGCCTCTGTTGCGGTGCGGCAGGGCGGGGCTATGCTGGCGGGGTGGCCGGCGGTGCTGCCGGTCTCCTGTCCCCCCGTGGAGCCCTGCGTCCCGTGCCTGCGCCCAAGCTCAATGTCCTGTTCGTGGTGATCGACCAGCTGCGTGCCGATGCGATCTTCGGGCCGCTTGCCGCCCATGTCCCGACGCCCGGTCTCGACCGGCTGAAGGCCGAGGGCACCAGCTTCCGCAATCATGTGACGGTGACGGCGCCGTGCGGTCCGGCGCGGGCGAGCCTCCTGACCGGGCTCTACGCCATGAACCACCGGTCGATCCGCAACGGCACGCCGCTGGGGCGCCACCACACCAATCTGGCCCTGGAGGCGCGCAAGGCCGGCCACGAGCCGCTGCTCTTCGGCTACACCGACGCCCAGATGGACCCGACCGACCGGGATCCCGACGATCCCGATCTCGCGACTTACGAGAACTGCCTGCCGGGCTTTCGCGAACTGGTCGAGATGCGCTTCGAGACCGCCTATGAGTGGACGGCCTTCCTGGCGCGGGAGGGCTATCATCTGCCCCGGCCGCTGCCGGAGCGGCTGTTCGATCTCTACCGGCCGAACTCGCTAGCCGAGACGCCGGAGATCCGCGACCCCGCCCTCTACCGGGCCGAGCATTCCGACACGGCCTATCTGACCGACCGCACGCTTGCCCATCTGGCGGTGCGCACCGACCGGCCCTGGTTCGCCCATGTCACCTATATCCGGCCGCATCCGCCCTTCGTGGCGCCGGCGCCGTTCAACCGGCTGATCGAGCCGGCCGACCTGCCCGCGCCGGTGACGGCGACGCCGGACCATCCGTTCGTCTCCGCCTGGTTCTCCGCACCCAGCCAGAAGAAGATGATCTGGGAGTTCGATGGCCGCTGCGACGCGCTCACCCCGGATCAGGTTGCCGACATCCGCGCCGTCTATCTGGGTCTTCTGGCCGAAGTGGACCAGCATCTGGGCCGGCTCCTCGATTTTCTCGACGAGACCGGACAGGCGGAGAACACTCTCGTCGTCGTCACCGCCGATCATGCCGAGATGCTGGGCGATCACGGCATGTGGGGCAAGGACAACGTGTTCGACGGTGCTTTCCGCATTCCGCTGATCCTGCGTGGCCCCGGCATCGCCGCCGGCCGGACGGTCGACGCGCTGACGGAATCCGTCGATGTCACGCCGACCATCCTCGACCGCATCGGCGCGCCGGTTCCCGCCGCCATGGACGGCCGGCCGCTGACGCCCTTCCTGACCGGCGACGGCGCGACGCCGGACGACTGGCGCACCGCCGCCTTCATGGAGGTGGATTTTGCCAGCCCGGGCCGGCCGACCCGGTTCCAGACCGCCCTCGGGCTGTCCGTTACCGCGGCGAACGCGGCCATCCTGCGGGAGGAGAAGTGGAAATATGTCCACTTCAACGGCGGCGTGCCGCCGCTGCTGTTCGACCTTGAGGCCGATCCCGGCGAGACGGTGAATCGGGCGGAGGATCCCGCCTGTGCCGCCAAGCGGCTGCGGCTGGCCGGTGCCATGCTTGACCGGCGCATGAGCCGGGCCTTCCGCGCGCTCACCGAATGGATGCCGGCGGCCGCGGAATAGGTCGCCGCGCAGTCTCGTCCGGCCGGGGCAGGAGGACGCGGAGGCCGCATCTTGCGCGCTTCCGGCCGGACATGCGATCCATGGTTGCGCAACTGCGGCGCGCAGTGCGGACATGGAGAGCAGGGACATGGCGGGGATGTGGCGTCTTTACGGGCAGGCGGTCGGATCGCTGCTGCATCCGGTGCGCACGATCCGGGAGCTGCGGACAGGCATCCTGCCGCTCACCCATGCGGCCTCTCTGCGGCCGGTCGAGACCGGCCTGGCGCTGCGGGAGGCGGGCGTCGATCTGGCGGCCCTCTTCCGGCTGATCTACTGGATCAGCATTGCCGAGCTGATCGTGGAGGTGGTGGCCCCGGTTTCCGGCTTTCCCGCGCTGTCCTGGCTCGCGATGGTCGGGATGATCGTTGTGAGCCCGCTTGTCGTTGCGGTGGTCTTCGCCGTCTTCCTGCCGGTCATCTGGTATTGGTGGGCGCTGGCGGTGCGCATCGGCTTCCGGGCGGTGGGGCCGTGGATGAGCTGGCAGGAGGCGCGCGCCCTGATAGTCGCCGGCTGGCTGCCGCAGGGAGCGCTGTGGGTGGTCGGCCTCTGGCTGCTCCTGCAGCTTGCGAACCTGTTGCCGGGTGTTTCGGGCGCGGCCGCGGAGGGGAGCTGGTGGCTCCGTGTCCCGGGGGGGCTTCTGGGCCTCTTCACGCTGCTCCAGGGGCTGCGGGTGATTGCGGGCCTGCGCGGGCTCTCGGCCCTTTCCGCCTTCGGCGGATACCTCCTCAGCTTGATTGTCTGCGTGCTGCCTGTTGTTGTGGTTTCCGTCGCCGTCGGGATCATCGGCGCCGTGCTCCGGGGCGGTTGACCTCGGGCTCCGCCCGGCGCTTCGGGCATTTATACCAGGCGCACGAAGTGCTGACCGCACCTTAGCGCCTGAAGATCAGCAGATTTCCCATATGCCCCAGTGGCATGGGAAATCTGCATCGGAATACCAAAGAGTCCTCTTCGAGGATCTTTGGTATTATACCAGGCGCACGCAAGTGCTGACTGCACCCGAGCGCCTGAAGGGCAGCGGATTTCTCATATGATCCAAAGACATGAGAAATCCGCACCGGAACGCCAGAGAGTCCTTTTCAAGGAACTTCGGTATTGCGGGCGACCCGGCATCCACTTCGCTTGAAAATGATCCGGTTACCCGCCCGTGCCGGCAGGGATCGGGGGGCCGCTTTCCGGCTGTGTCTCCGGTCCCGGCCGGGCGCCGACGCTGCGGTCGATCTCGCGGTCGATGCGGGCGAGAAGCTGGTCGAAGAACGGGTTGAACGAGGTCCGCAGCAGCGAGTCGAGATTGACGATCAGCGCGCCGCGCTCGCCGCGGGCCGCGATCGCGCCCAGATGCACGCCGAAATCCTCGTCCTGCGGATCCGGCGCCGCGCCATAGAGCGAATCCGTCACCGGGAAGGGCAGGGCGACGTGGGAGAGCGAGAACACGTCGGCCGGATAATTCACTCCGAGCGGGATCTCGCGTTCCTCGGTGGCGCCGGGATCGAGGATTCGGGCGACGGCGGCCGGATCGCCGGAGGCCGCATTGGTGACGATGATGGTGCGGAAATCCCGCGGCGGGGCCGGCAGCATGGCGTTCAGCGCCGTATCGGCCGCCCGGGTGAACAGGCCGCCGAAGGGCGTGCCGCGGTTGATGTCGAACAGCACCAGCTCCGAGCCATTGTCCGGCATCAGGCTGTAGAAGGCGGTGATGATCGCCCGGGTCGAGACCGTGAAGTCCAGCACCGACTGGAAGGTCAGCACCGGCGGCAGGCCCATGAGCTTGCCGGCCCGGGCCTTGGCGGCGATCTGGTCCTGAAGCGCCCGCGTCAGCTCATAGGACTGGCGCGCCCCGTTCACCGGGAAGGAATTATATTTGAACGGGTTGAACTCCGGCACGATGCCCAGCCACGCCGCCTTGGCGAAGGTGGGCAGGATGGCCGGAATGCCGGCGAGCCCGGCAAAGCGGGCGAACTGGGTGACGCCGATCATCGGCGACAGCAGCACCAGCCGGTCCGCCCGCGGCAGGGCCGGGTCCTCCAGGGTGTCGAGGGCATATTTGAGGGCGAGCGCGCCGCCATTGGAGAAGCCCACCACGTGGATGGGCCTGTCGGGCCCGGCCTGGGCGCGGGCCTCGCGCATGGCCAGCCGGGTGGCGGCCATCCAGTCTTCCCATTCCGCCTCGGTGAGGGCGGCGGGCACGGTGCCGTGCCCCGGCACCCGCAGGCCGATGGCGACGAAGCCGCGCGCTGCATAATGCCGGGCGATATGGCGCAGGCTGTAGGGGGAATCCGTCAGCCCGTGCAGCAGCACCACGGCCCCCAGCGGCGTGCCTTCGGGCCGGATTTCGTAGGACCGGTTCCAGTCGGTCCTGAACTTTCCCGGAAAGATCGGGCTCTCTTCAAAATAGCGGTTGATGGCCGTCTTGTCTTCCGGGTCGAGATCCTCGGCGATCTCGGCGCGCAATCTGGAAAAGAGCCTGTCCTCATGGGCGATGTAGTCGGCCCAGCTGGCCCTGTCCATTTCCGCGATGGTCATTTCCTGCGGAATGACGGTGTGCCAGGGCTCCAGCGGCGCGCCGCCGAGGGAGTCCCACGCCCGAATCACCAGCAGGGTGACCAGGACCACCGCAACCACGAGGGTGGCCCGTTTCAAGAGGCGCGCTGTCCTGGCAAGCATCCGCGGAAGGCTCCGGATCCGGATTCAAAAAAGGGAGAGCCGCGGGAGGCGACCCTTTCCCCTATCCTCCCTGTTCACTGCCGGCAAATGAAAGATGAGCCATCCCCTGCGCGGAGTGCGTGAAGAATTTTCACAAGACTATTGAGAACTTGTCTGGTGCGGCGGATTGTCACGTAATCTGAACGAGTCCGGGCGTGGGAAAAGACGAATGCCTGCCCGGTGATCGGGGAAAAGATGTCGCTGCGACGCCGCGACTGGCTCCCGCAACGCCGCATATGCCGGGGCGGCTGGCCGTTTCGGCGTCACGGTCCTCATGGTAGCGTCCGGAATATCTCGCGGATGCGAACTGAGGGGACACGGATCGTGACGCAGGCGGATTTGAACGGGCGGCAAAGGGAGCCGGTTCCCGTCGATCTCGGTCTTCAGGGGGGCGGCGCGCATGGCGCCTTCACCTGGGGCGTGCTGGATCGGCTGCTGGAGGAGCCCTGGCTCCAGATCGAGGGGATTTCGGGCACATCGGCAGGGGCGATGAATGCGGCGGTCATGGTGTGCGGCCATGCCCGCGGCGGCGCCAAGGGCGCGCGCGAGGCGCTTGCCAGCTTCTGGCGGGCGGTCTCCCGGGCGGGCCGGTTCAGCCCGTTCCAGCGCACCCCGCTGGACATGATCCTCGGCAACTGGACGCTGGACAATTCGCCGGCCTTCATCGCCATGGAAGCGATGGGCCGGACCATCTCGCCCTATTCGCTCGGGGCGGGGGCGAACAATCCGCTGAAGCCGATCCTCGATGCCAGCGTGCATTTCGAGGGGCTGAAGGACGCGCCCATCAAGCTGTTCATCACGGCGACCAATGTGCGCACCGGCCGGGCGCGGATCTTCCGCAATGCCGAGATCACGCCGGACGTTCTTCTGGCCTCGGCCTGTCTGCCCTTCCTGTTCCAGGCGGTGGAGATCGACGGCGAAGCCTACTGGGATGGCGGCTATACCGGCAATCCCACGCTCACGCCCCTGGTCCGGGAGTGTGCGTCCATCGACACCATTCTGGTGACGCTCAACACGGTGTTCCGTCCGGACGTGCCGCGCAGCGCCCGGGACATCGCCAACCGGATGAACGAGATCACGTTCAATTCGGTGCTGGTGAAGGAGCTGCGCATGTTCGCGCTCCTGCGTCAGGTGGCGGCCCAGGCCGGCACCGAGGCGGCCAACTGGGCCGAGATGCGCGTGCACCGCATCGAGGGCGATGCCGAGATGAGCAAGTTCGGCGCGTCCTCCAAGCTTCTGGCCGACTGGACCTTCCTCACCCTGCTGCGCGACCTTGGCCGCGCCTCGGCGGAGAAGTTCCTGGCCGCCCATGGAGACTCCGTCGGCCGTCAGTCGACGCTCGACATCGACGTTCTCCTGCAGGAGGTCTGACGCATGATGCTGGGTCTTGTCGGTATTCTTGTCGCCCTTGGCCTCCTGATCTATCTGGCCTTCCGCGGCGGCTCCATCCTGCTCCTGGCGCCCGGCGCGGCCATCGTTGCCGCGATCTTCTCCGGTGAGCCGATCCTGGCCAATCTCACCCAGGTGTTCATGCAGAGCACCGCCACCTTCGTCGGCCAGTTCTTCCTGCTGTTCCTGTTCGGTGCCCTCTTCGGCAAGCTGATGGAAGACAGCCGGTCGGTGGAAGCGATCGCCGATTTCATGACCGCCAAGCTCGGCACCGAGCGGGCGATCCTGGCGGTGGTGCTGGCGGGCGCGCTTGTCACCTATGGCGGCGTGTCGGTGTTCGTGTCCTTCTTCGTCATCGCGCCGATGGCGCAGGCGCTGTTTCGGGCCGCCGACATTCCCCACCGGCTGATCCCCGGCGCCATCATGCTGGGCACCGCCACTTTCACCATGACGGCCCTGCCGGGCACGCCGTCCATCAACAACGCCATCCCGATGCCCTTCTTCGGCACGGATCCGTTCGCCGCGCCCGGCATCGGCATCATTGCCGCGCTCATCATGTTCGCCTACGGCATGTGGTGGCTGAACCGCTCGGCGAGGGTGGCGCGGCTGAAGGGCGAGGGCTACGGCTTCGATCCGCCGGTGGATCTGGAGGAAGTGTCCGAGGACAGCGTGATCCGCGAGCGGGCGACCACGGCCCAGGGCTTCGACCCGGCCGAGGCGATCCATGGCGAGATGGGCCGCACCAAGCCGGCGGCTGTCGTCGCCATGGCGCCGCTGGTGGTCGTCATCCTCGTCAACCTCGCCATGTCCCAGTTCATCCTGCCCAATGCCGAAACCTCCTTCCTCGCCGATCCGCGCTGGGGGGCGACCTCCATCACGGCGGTGGGCGGCGTGTGGTCGGTGGTGACGGCGCTGTTCTGCGCCATCGTCGTGACGATCGCCCTGAACTTCCGCCGCATGCCGGCGCTGCGGGCCTCCATCAGCGCCGGCGCGACCGCCTCGGTGCTGCCGGCCGTCAGCGTCGCCAGCCTCGTCGGCTTCGGCGGCGTGGTGGCGGGCCTGCCGGCCTTCCAGATGGTGTCGGACTGGGTGATGTCCATCGGCGGCGGGCCGCTGGTGTCGCTGGCGGTGTCGACCAACATCCTGGCCGCGCTCACCGGTTCGGCCTCGGGTGGTCTCACCATCGCCCTTGATGCGCTGGGCTCCACCTACATGCAGATCGCCCAGGATACCGGCATCTCGCCGGATCTCCTGCACCGGGTGGCGGTGGTCGGCTCGGGCGCCCTCGACAGCCTGCCCCACAACGGTGCCGTGGTGACGCTGCTGGCCGTCTGCGGCTCGACCCATGGCAAGTCCTATGTCGACATCGTCATGGCCTGCATGGTCGGTCCGGTGCTGGCGCTGATCGCCATCATCGGCATCGGCTCCATGTTTGGCTCGTTCTGAGCATCTGTCCCCGGCCCGCGGGCGGGCCGGGGACATCCCGATGCGGATGTCTCATGCCATCGGGGCATATGGGAAATCCGTGGACGTTCCGGCGCCCGGGGTGCGGTCTGCACCTTGGGCGTCTGGTCTGAGCGGGCGGGACGCCCGAACGAGCTTTTTCCGCGTGCTCCGGCAATCGGGAAAGGCTCTTGTCCATTGAGAGAGCGTGTTTGCTTCGGGCGAGCCTGGGCCGCCCGAAGAGGCTCTGGAGTCCGCACCAGTTGTCCGGGACGGGGATCCTTCGGGGGAAGGGGCCCCCGTCCGGCGTCTGCGGGGGAGGGCGGGTCCCCCGGGGCGGCGGTGCACCCTGATTTTCTGTCCTGCCATGATCGGAAGGCACCGGGTCGTCAGCGATCCGGGTGCCGGTGGTGTCGACCCGGACCGGCTGGCCGCGCCCATGCGAGGATCGCAGGCGCCCCCGTTCCGGACGGGATGTCCCGCGTGCGGCGGACACCCGCTTGAAGAGGAGTAAGGCCTTGTCCAGCCGCAGCCCGGGGCGTGCAGCCCTGCATCATAAGGTCGTCCGGCGGCTTCTGGTCGCCGCCGCCCTGCCGCTCCTGCTGGCTGCCTGCCAGCAGGAGGAGGAGGCCCGTCCGGTCGTTCCGCGCCCGGTGCGGGCCATGAGCGTGGCCGAGGCCCCGTCGGGCCAGACGGCCGTGCTCACCGGCCACATCGCGGCGGAGAAGGAAGTCGCCTTCGGCTTCCGCGTCGGCGGCCGGGTGCTGGAGCGGCTGGTCAATGTCGGCGACCGGGTCGCGCCCGGCCAGCCGCTTGCCCGCCTCGATCCGGTGAACGAGCAGAACAACCTGCGCTCCGCCGAGGCGGCGCTGGTGGCGGCCCAGAGCCAGCTCACCCAGGCGACCAACGCCTATGGCCGGCAGGAGCACCTGCTCGGCCGCGGCTTCACCACCCGGGCCCAGTATGATCTGGCGCGGCAGGCCATGGAGACCGCCCAGGCCCAGCTCGACGATGCCCGCGCCCGGCTGCGGCAGGCCGAGGATCTGGTGGACTTCACCGAGATCCGCGCCGACAGCGCCGGCCGGGTGACCGCCCGCGGCGTCGAGGCCGGCGAGGTGGTCCAGCCCGGCCAGATGATCGTCCGCATCGCCCGCGAGGACGGCCGCGACGCCGTGTTCGACGTGCCGGCCCAGCTCTTCACCCAGGTGCCGACGGATCCCCTCGTCACCGTGGCGCTGACCAGCGATCCGCGGGTGACGGCGGATGGCCATGTCCGCGAGGTGAGCCCCCAGGCCGATCCGGTGACGCGGACCTTCCAGGTGAAGGTCGGCCTCGTCAATCCGCCCGAGGCGATGATGCTCGGCTCGACGGTGACCGGCACCGTCGCCCTCTCCTCCACCGGCGGGATGCAGATCCCGGCGAGCGCGCGGACCGAGGCCGACGGCCAGCCGGCGGTGTGGGTGGTCGATCTCCAGGGCCACACCGTGGCGCTGCGGCCGATCTCGGTTTCCCGCTTCGAGCCCTCGGCGGTGACGGTGGAGAGCGGCCTCGTCAGCGGCGATCTGGTGGTGACCGCCGGCGTGCAGGCGCTGCATCCGGGCCAGCAGGTCCGGCTCCTCGGCGAGGCGCACTGACATGGGCTTCAACCTCTCCGAATGGGCGCTGAAGAACCGCTCGCTGGTCGTCTACATGATGATCGTGGCGGTGATTGCGGGCCTCATGGCCTACCGGAATCTCGGACGTTCCGAGGATCCGGCCTTCGTCATCAAGACGATGGTGGTGGCGGCGGCCTGGCCGGGCGCCACCATGGACGACACCCTCAACCAGGTGACCGAGCGTCTGGAGCGCACGCTCCAGGAAGTGCCGAACCTCGATGGCCTCAGGAGCTACACCAAGCCCGGCGAGACCACGATCTTCGTCGACCTGAAGGGCTCCACGCCGCCGGCGGTGGTGCCGGACATGTGGTACGAGGTGCGCAAGCGCATCGCCGACGTGCGCCACACCCTGCCGCTCGGCGTCGTCGGACCGTTCATGAATGACGATTTCGGCGACACCTTCGGCATCATCTATGCCTTCACCGCCTCGCCCGGCTTCACCCAGCGGGAGCTGCGCGACTATGTGGAGGGCGTGCGCTCCCAGCTCCTGCACGTGTCCGACGTCGCCAAGATCGAGATCCTCGGCGCCCAGGACGAGCGGGTGTTCGTCGAGTTCTCCATGGCCGATCTGGCCCGGCGCGGCATCAACCGGCAGGCCCTGATCGCCGCGCTCCAGGCCCAGAACACCGTCCGCCCGTCCGGCATCATCCGCTCGGACAGCGAGAATCTGTGGCTGCGCGTCTCCGGCGCCTTCGAGAACGAGCAGTCGATCCTCAACACCAACTTCGTCGTCGACGGCCGCATGCTGCGCCTTGGCGACATCGCCACGGTGCGGCGCGGCTATGCCGATCCGCCCCAGCCGCTGTTCCGGGTGGATGGCGAGCCGGGCATCGCGCTCGCCATCTCCATGGGCGAGGGCGGCGACATCCTTGCCCTCGGCCGCAATCTCCAGACGGCGATGGACCGGATCGAGCAGGATCTGCCCGTCGGCATCGAGGTGCATCTGGTCGCCGATCAGGCGGTCACCGTGCAGGACGCGATTTCCGACTTCATGGAATCCCTCTGGCAGGCGATCGCGATCATCCTGGTGGTGTCCTTCATCAGCCTTGGCGTGCGCCCCGGCCTGATGGTGGCCCTCTCGATCCCGTTCACCCTGGCGATCGTCTTTGCCATCATGGACCTGCGCGGCATCGACATGCAGCGCATCTCCCTCGGCGCCCTCATCATCGCGCTCGCCCTCATGGTCGATGACGCGATGACCACGACGGACGCCATGCTGACCCGGCTTGCGGCCGGCGACAGCAAGGAGCAGGCGGCCACCTTCGCCTTCAGGCACTATGCCTTCGCCATGCTCTCCGGCACGCTGGTGACCATGGCCGGCTTCGTGCCCATCGGCTTCGCCGCCTCGTCGGCGGGCGAATATACCTACACCCTGTTTGCCGTGGTCTCGATCGCCCTCATCGTCTCCTGGCTGGTGGCGGTGATCTTCGGGCCGCTGTTCGGGGCGGTGATCCTGAAGCCGCCGAAGGCCGAGGCCAAGCCCTCGAAGGTGATGGCGGTCTTCCGCAGCTTCCTGACGCTTGCCATGCGCGGGCGCTGGGTGACGATCCCGGTGACCATCGTCGCCTTCGTCGCCTCGGTGCTGGCGCTGCCGCTCATTCCGCAGCAGTTCTTCCCGGCTTCCGACCGGCCCGAACTCGTCGTGGACATGAACCTGCCCCACAACGCCTCGATCTATGCGAGCGAGGATCTGGCCAAGCGCTTCGACGCCATCCTGAAGGATGATCCGGATGTGGCGCGCTGGAGCACCTATGTCGGGCGCGGCGCCATCCGCTTCTATCTGCCGCTGAACCCGGAGCTGCCGAACGATTCCTTCACCCAGGCGGTCATCGTCGCCAAGGATGTGGAAGCGCGCGACCGGCTGCGGGCCAGGCTGGAGAAGGTGTTCGACGAGCAGTTCCCGGCGCTGATCTTCCGCGTCTCGCCGCTGGAGCTGGGCCCGCCGGTCGGCTGGCCGCTGCAATATCGCGTCGTCGGTCCGGATCTGGAGAAGGTGCGCGACATCGCCTTCCGCCTCGCCGGCACGATCTCCCGGAACCCCAACGCCCAGCGGGTGAACTTCGACTGGATCCAGCCCGCCCGGCAGATGCGCATCCGCATCGACCAGGATCAGGCCCGGCTCCTCGGCCTCTCCTCCCAGGCGGTGGCCGACACCCTCAACACCATGATCTCGGGCTCCACCGTCACCCAGATCCGCGACGACATCTATCTGGTGAACGTCGTGGTGCGGGCGACCGATGACGAGCGGGTGTCGGTGGCCAATCTGGCCACCACCCAGGTGGCGCTGCCGGGCGGCCGCACCGTGCCGCTCAGCCAGTTCGCCACCATCGAGAACGAGCTGGCCTTCCCGCTGGTGTGGCGCCGCGACCGCGAGCCGACGCTGACGGTGCTGGCCGACACGGCGCCGGGCAAGATGCCGGCCTCGGTCGTCGCCGAGCTGGCGCCGTCCATCGAGACGCTGAACCGGGAGCTGCCGCCCGGCTACCGCATCGAGACCGGCGGCTCGGTGGAGGACAGCGCGGAAGCGCAGGACTCCGTCTTCGCCGTCATCCCGGTGATGCTGCTCCTGATGTTCACCGTCCTGATGGTGCAGCTGCGTTCGTTCCAGAAGCTGGTGCTGGTGCTGTCGGTGGCCCCGCTCGGGCTCATCGGCGTGGTGGCGGCGCTGCTGCTGTCGGGCAAGCCCATGGGCTTCGTCGCCCTTCTCGGCGTGCTCGCCCTGCTCGGCATGATTATCAAGAATGGCGTGATCCTGATCGGCCAGATCGATGCCGAGCGGGCGGAGGGCAAGAGCGTGTGGGATGCCGCGCTGGATGCGGCGAGCGCCCGCTTCCGGCCGATCATGCTGACCGCACTCTCCACCATCCTCGGCATGATCCCGATCGCGCCGACGGTGTTCTGGGGGCCGATGGCCTTTGCCATCATGGGCGGCCTGTTCGTGGCGACCCTGCTGACGCTGATCTTCCTGCCGACGCTCTATGTCACCTGGTTCCGGGGCAAGGCACCGGCGGCAGTCTGACGGGCGTCAGCAGACACGCACATCCTCCGGGCGGCCGG